>CANKON010000161.1 GCA_947484105.1 Methylococcaceae bacterium
AACACCCTCACCCGTTCAAAAGAAGTTTTCACGCCTCGTGTTGAAGGCAAAGTCGGTTTATACGTTTGTGGCATGACAGTTTATGATTATTGCCACGTTGGTCATGCTCGTGTGATGGTTGTTTTCGATACGGTTGTGCGCTATTTGCGTTATTCAAATTACGACGTGACTTATGTCCGAAATATCACTGATATTGACGACAAAATTATTCATCGCGCTAATGAAAATGGTGAAGACTTTCACGCGCTGACAGAACGTTTTATTGATGCAATGCACGAAGATGAAAGGGCTTTGTCTGTTTTACCTGTTGATATTGAACCACGTGCAACAACGTCTATTGCTGACATTATCGCAATGATTGAAAAATTGATTGCCAACGATTTTGCTTACGTTGGCACAAATGGCGATGTATTTTATGCGGTCGAAAAATTCAAAAATTATGGTCAACTTTCAGGCAAAAACTTAGAGGATTTACAAGCTGGTGAACGAGTTGATGTGGATTTAGCTAAACGGAATCCTATGGATTTTGTGTTGTGGAAAATGGCGAAAATTGACGAGCCGTCTTGGGAATCGCCTTGGGGAAATGGTCGTCCTGGTTGGCATATTGAATGCTCGGCGATGTCAACGTGTTGTTTGGGGAATTCGTTTGATATTCACGGCGGTGGCATGGATTTGCAATTTCCGCATCATGAAAATGAAATCGCACAATCCGAAGGCGCGACAGGTGAAAAATTTGTGAATCTTTGGATGCACAACGGTTTTGTACGAATCAACGAAGAAAAAATGTCGAAATCGCTCGGCAATTTTTTCACTGTCCGCGAAGTGTTAAAACAATATCGTCCTGAAATTATTCGTTTTTTCATTTTGTCGAGTCATTATCGCAGTCCGTTAAATTATTCAGATGAATCTTTAAATGATGCAGCGGCAGGTTTAACGCGACTTTATACCGCTTTGCGTGATATTGAAATTATTGAAACTGATGTTGATTCGGAGTTCAAAGCCCGTTTTGAACAAGCAATGAACGATGATTTTAATACGCCTGTTGCGTTAGCGGTTTTATTTGACGTGGCGCGTGAAGTGAATAAAACGAAATCGTCTGTCTTAGCGACAACATTGAAATCGTTGGCGAGTGTTTTAGGTTTGTTGCAAGACAATTCTGAAGCTTTTTTGAAAGGTGAAAATGAAGATGACGCGGAAATTGAAGTGCAAATTCAAGCGAGAATTGATGCTAAAAAATCAAAAAATTGGGCATTAGCGGATCAAATTCGTGATGAATTAAAATCTAAAAATGTAATTTTAGAAGATTCGCCCGACGGTTCAACAAAATGGCGTAGAGAATAAATGCAAATTATTCACCAACAACTTGAAATAAGCGGTATCGTTCAAGGCGTTGGATTTCGTCCATTTGTGGCACGTTTAGCGACACGCTTTTCACAAAAAGGTTGGATTAAAAACACGTCTTCGGGCGTGTTAATTTCAATCGAAGGTTCACACATTGAGCAACAAAGATTCCTCGCCGCACTTCAAACTGAACTTCCCCCATTTTCTGAAATTCACGACTTCAAAATCATTTCGCAAGCGTTACAAAACTTCACTCAATTTGAGATTTTAACCAGCATTGCTGATTCACAAACGTCTGCTTTTACCCTTCCTGACATTGCGACTTGCGCGGAATGTATCAACGATATTTTTAATCCACAAAGCCGTTATTTTCGTTATCCATTCACCAGTTGTTGCAGTTGTGGCGCACGTTATAGCATTGCCACGCGCCAACCTTTCGACCGCAAAAATACCAGCATGGCGGAATTTAAACTCTGTGCCGCGTGTAAAAATGAATATCAAACAATGGATAGCCGCCGTTTTCATGCTCAAACGTTAGCATGTCCAACGTGTGGCGTTCAACTGCATTTTTGGGATAAATCGGGCAACGTTTTAGCCGAAAAAAATTCCGCGTTAGAAATGGCTATTTTGCAATTAAAAGCGGGCAAAATTTTAGCTTTGAAAGGCATTGGCGGTTTTCAACTTTTGGTTGATGCAACAAATCAGAAAGCCGTCGAACGGTTACGCGAACACAAAAAACGTCCAATGAAACCCTTTGCGTTGATGGTTAAAAATTTCGCTGCCGCACATCTTTTATGCGTGATTTCAGAATGTGAACAACTTGCCCTCACCTCGCCTGCTGCACCGATTGTTTTACTGAAACGCCGCGAACAAACTGAAATTGCAAAAGCTGTCGCACCACAACAAAATCTACTTGGTGTGATGTTGGCGTATTCGCCATTGCATCATTTGTTGTTGCATGATTTTGGTTCGCCATTGGTCGCAACTAGCGGGAATCGTTCTAACGAACCGATTTGCACAGACGATAAGCAAGCATTGGAAAGTTTAGTGGGAATTGCTGATTATTTTTTGGTTCATAATCGCCCGATTTTACGACCTTTAGACGATTCGATTGTGCGAGAAATAAATGGAAAAATAACGGTTTTACGACGGGCGCGGGGTTTTTCACTGTTACTGATTAAAATAAAAAATGTCGTTTCAAAAACGCTTGCTGTGGGTGGACAAATGAAAAATACGGTGGCAATTAGCCACAAAAACCAGGCGATTTTAAGTCAGCATTTAGGCGATTTAGAGTCCGTAGCAACGCGCCACCAATTTGAAAAAACGCTATCAGATTTACAAGATTCTTATGCCTTTGAGCCAGTTCGCGTGATGCACGATTTTCACCCCGATTATGTGAGCAGCCAGTTTGCTGCGAATTTGAATATCGAAAAACACACCATTCAACATCATTACGCTCACGCACTTTCGTGTATGGCAGAAAATGGGTTGTCTCCACCCACGCTGGGAATTGTTTTTGATGGTTCGGGCTTAGGTTTAGACGGTACTATTTGGGGCGGTGAATTTTTGAGGATTCACGAAACGGGCTTTGAGCGTTTCGCGCATTTTCGGACGTTTCCGTTGGTCGGTAGTTCAAAAGCCATTCAAGAACCACGCCGCGCGGCGTTAGGCTTGTTATTCGAGATTTATGGCGAATCGGCATTTGAAAAAATAGATCTTAATTTTTCTGAAACTGAAAAAAGTTTGCTCAAACTTGCACTCACCAAAAATATAAACTGTCCGAAAACGAGCAGTGTCGGACGATTATTTGATGCTGTAGCGAGTTTTCTCGAACTGTGTCATGTCAATCAATACGAAGGTCACGCGGCAATGTTGCTTGAAAATGATGCGTCAAAATCTGATACAAGCGATTTTTATGATTTTGAAGTGGTTGGAAAAGTGATTGATTGGCAACCGATGATTGAACAGCTTTTAATTGATAAAAAAACAGAATCAACTCGTTATTGCGCGGCAAAATTTCATAATACGTTAGCAAAAATTAGCGTTCAAATTGCACAACGCGCCAATCAAAATAACGTCGTTTTAAGTGGTGGCTGTTTTCAAAATGCGTTACTGACACAAAAGATTTTTACTGAATTAACCGCAGCCAATTTTACGGTTTATACGCACCAAAACGTGCCACCCAATGATGGAGGTTTGGCGTTGGGACAACTTTACGCGGCGAATTTTTTAAATCCATAAGCAGCGGTTTTTTGTGAATAAAGTGTGTAAAATCGCTGTCAGTTTTTAACACTTTATTTCGTAAGGCACTATTCATGCGTAGAGTTATTTTCAATCAAAAAGGCGGCGTGGGAAAATCCACCATCACCTGTAATTTAGCGGCTATAAGCGCAATCGAAGGCAAACGCACGCTGGTCATTGATTTGGATGTACAAGGCAATTCAACGCAGTATTTACTCGGACAAAAAATCACCGACAGCGACAAAACCATCGTCAATTTTTTCAAAGAAACATTAAGCGTTTCATTTTTTGGTGGGAATAAAGACGGTTCGGGTTTGGAAAGCGCGATTCATGCTTCGCCATTTCCGAATTTATTTGTATTGCCGTCGCATCCTGAAATGGAACCCTTGCAAGGTCGGCTCGAATCGCGTTACAAAATTTTCAAGCTCAAAGAAGCTCTCGAAAAGTTAGAAGGTTTTGACGAAATTTACATGGACACACCGCCCATTTTAAATTTTTACAGTCAATCTGCGTTAATCGCGGCACACAAATGTTTAATTCCATTCGATTGCGATACTTTTGCGCGGGAAGCCTTGTATTTATTGATGCACACGTTGACCGAAGTAAAATCCGATCATAATCCTGGGTTAGAAATTGAAGGCATTATCGTTAATCAATTCCAAAAACAAGCCAATTTACC
>CANKON010000162.1 GCA_947484105.1 Methylococcaceae bacterium
GAGCTTAACTTATTGTATGGGCAAAAAGACGTTGTGGGTGGGTTTGCTGATGTCAGCTACTGGAGTTCTTCGGAGGACGATAGCAGCTACGCGTGGAACCAGACCTTCTACGATGGCGGCCAGGGCAGCAGCGATAAGGGCTACACATTGCCGGTTCGGGCGGTGCGGGCTTTTTAACTATTCATCAATTTAACTATTTTTCTTTTCCCCCTTGATGGGCGATTTTAGATTCTGTTTTAAACGGCTTAAAATGGATAGTATTTTCATCATGATCATACTATCCGTTTTTCCTCTACAGGTTTATTTCCAGACCTACATCAAACTACCCATACTACTATTTGAATCAATATTCCCCCGTTTAATAGCTCCCGCCACCACATTGGATATGGTGTAACTGGTTCTGAGGCGATTCTCTTCACTCAAGTGGGCATAGCGTTCTGAGATACTGCTGTTCGCATGAGCCAATGCCGATTGGACGTCATAAAGTGTACCGCCATTATTGATGATCAAGCTGGCATGGGTATGTCTCAGATCATGTAACCTGAAACTGGATTCAATACCGATTTTATCCAACATACGCTTGAACGCCTTAATGGGGTTGATGATGGGTTGACCCTCCACTTTACCCACAAACACATAAGGATTGCCGTAGACCTTGGGTAACCCTTTCAGTATTTCCACCGCCATCGGGTTCAATATGACGTATCTGGATTTACCCGATTTGGTGTGCGGCACATACCACATGGGCTTAGGGCCATCCAATTGCAGATGATCCCATTTCATACCCAAGCCTTCAGAACGTCTCACACCGGTCAGTAACAGGATTTTGACGTAAGCCGCGACATAGGTGTTTTGATCACTGTCCGCCGCATAGAACAAATTCCGGATTTCCTCATTGTTCAAGAATCGTTGGTGTTTGTTGTTCTCCTGAAACTTATGGATGCCGGTGCAGACATTCTTTTCAAGATAACCCCATTGCATTGCCAAGTTGAAGATGCGATGCAGTAAAGACAAATGCCTATTCGCCGTGGCGGGTGAGAGCTGTGCTTTGATGTGATTGTGGTAACTTTGAATGTGCTGGGTGGTGATATCCAATAATGGCACATGACCGAACTTGGGTGTTAGATAGTGTTTGAACTTGGATTCATCACTGTCGATACTGCGTTTATAACTACGGGCATGGGGTAAGTAATGTTTATCAATAAACTCCCCGAAACAGATGCGGTTCTTAAAGTCATCTCGTTCTTGCTTGGGATCTCTCCCTTGAGTGACTAAGGCTTTATATTGATTGGCCAATACACGGGCTTCATCCACACTGAGGGCCCCGAAATTACCCAAAGCTGTGGAGCCTTTACGGTTACGTAGATGATAACGAAACAAAAAGCGTTTGTTACCTTTCTTACCCACCAGTAACTTAAGACCGATGACCACCGTGTCACTGTATTCTTGATCGGTGGCTTTGGAATCTGTGGGATGGGGTGGTAAGGCTTCAATGGCTTTTTGGGTAAATCTAAATTGAGTGGGCATGGTGATATCTCCTGTTGAAAACAATGAAAAAACAAATAAATAAAAAAGAGAAAATGTAGAAATGACAGTTGATCTAACTGCGGGGAAAACACTAATAAAGCTGACTTAAACAATCAGAAATCAGCTTTGTAACAGCGATAAAACGGCCCAAATAACAGTCACTAGGCCATCAAAACCGAGCAGGGGAGTCGTAGTCTTGGAAACAATGCCGAAAGGACTGTCATTAAGAATTGAGATTCAAACACTTAAGACGATGTCCTTTCGGGTGTCACGGGTTCTACTGTCCCTCTCCTGTCGTTTGGGAAACAATGAAAACTCAATAAATCTGAGTTGAAATCCCCATCATTTGGGCTGCAACAAATCAAACTCGGAGTCATCAAGATCGGTTGATGGACTTTCGGTCATAGGTTCCGGCAGAGTCTTTTGAGTGACTTCAGGCAAGAACACATCCGCTTTAGACATCAATTTCAGCATGTCCGATTTCCACTGAGTGATGTCGATACCGAGACAGTGTTTCTTCACGGCATCTTCCATGGTTTTAAGTAGTTTCTCCGATCTCAAGATGGCGGCAAGAAAGGCCGGATTATTGTTGGATTGACCGATAAAGACTTTCCTGAACAATGATGAAGAAATACCGACGTTGGGTTTGATGTCTTTGAGTAACTTCTCTATGGCATCCACAGACAGGAGTTCTTTGGAGTAATAGCCGTCATCATCATTGCCGGTGATGTTGAAGTACAGGTTTGAGGAGTGATCTGCCAGTACATGGTAATGAATGAGGCCTTCAGAACGTAGGCCTATTTTGGATGTTTTTGCGGATTTTAAGGATACAAAGGAGTTGGATGTGTGTGTGGTTGTTTTCATAAGAATACCTCAAGGATTGATGGAAAATATGGTTTAAAAAAGGGTGTTTTTTGTTGATTCGGTGATGCTTAAATCTCCTATGTTGGGGGTTAAAAATAAGGCTTTCGGTATGACGGTTTCAGGGTGAAACGGGGATAAGCAATAATGAAAAATGGGTGGTTGTTGGGTGAAAAAGACCGTATTTAATTCAAAAAATGCAGGTGAAACTTGGGCTTTGGGTATGGGTTTTTAATGGTTTTTGGCTTAAAAAGGGGTGTTTTTGCTGAGATTGCGAAGGTGTTTTCAGTGCATAAAGACCCGTCGAGACGGTGTGACTTCATCCTCAAAGATCACTTCAATGGCTCGATAAAATGGGGGTTTGTGATTGAGTTTCATGAAGGTGTCGAAGTGATCGGCCAAGGCTTTGGATGCACTGTCATAAACGATGGGTATTTGAGCCTGACCTCTATCGGCCAATACGGACGATACTTCGGTCATCAATGTGTTGAGGGTATTTTTGCAGGAAGCCAATAGCACGGAATGACAGGTTCTATTCAATGTGGCCGAGTCATGAGCCACCGGTGTCATCAGATAAAGACGGGGGACTTTGAACACCAACACATCATCCTTCATGTCAAAACGTAACTCACTCAGTTTGATGGCATAGGTGTAATGGGCCATCACCGACAGTTGGGCATCGATCTTGCCGTAGGGAATGTCGGTATGAGGGATATGCTTCACAAACACATGATGGATATTTTCCAAAGTTTGGAGCTTGGCCACCGCACAATCATCACTGGGGCTTAATGACACAAATTGGGTGAGGTGCAATGTATGTGCTGAGGGCTTTGGGTTCAGGGTGTACAGACCGTAAAGCAGTGACATCATCAGGGTTAGGGTCAGAAAGATACGCATAGAGGAGTTCTCCTTGGGTTGGGGTTAAGGATGCTGTTTAAGGGTGATGTAAAGGAATGGATTGAGGCTTAAGACGTAGTCACTTTCAGGGACTCCGAGACACAACGGGGCTGTGAGGCAGGGTCACCGTCAGGGGTGTGTTAAAAAATGCCGCAATGTGTACGTGGGGTACAGAGGTTGCGGCGAAGTTGTGAGGGTGAGGCCCGCGTTCTGGGGCGAGCCTCGGTGTGGGTGGGCTTAGAAGTCCTCTTCCGGCGGCGTCACTACGGCTTCAGGCTTGGGTGATGTCTGTTCGGTTTTGGGCTTTCTTTCGTTGGTGGACACGAGCGTGATGGTTCTTTGTTTGCCTCGACTCAGTTCGACGCTGATGCCTTGTGTCAGTAAGCTGGCTTTGAGCGCATTGATCCGTCTGGATAAGGCAATGGGGTTTTGGGGCCATTCCGGAGAGTGGTTGCATCGGAACGGCAACAGATCCTCAAGAGCGTCCAGTAAGTCTGTCGGCGTGCCTGTCCATTGGTTGTTTTCGGGGAACTTGTCACTGTCGGTGAACGCGATGATCGTGGCCGAAAGCATATTTTCCATCAGTGTGTCGAGTTGCGTCTCGTGCAGGGTTTCGCTGTAGGTACCCTGATAGATGCCGGGCGGTATTCCCTCTACTTTTTCCATCTTGGCCAACCACACCACGAAGTCATACATTCTTTCGGGGTGGGTGATCTCGACAGCGTCTGTTTGTTTGAAGACGCTGGCCACCAAGTCGAGCAGTCCTCTTTGTATCACCGGCAAGTCTGTTTGAAGTTCCGTCAGCATTTGGCTTTCGGATCGTCTACGTGTTTCGGGCATTGACAGCGTTCGTATGCACAGACAGCGTTGTGCCAAGTCGGATTGGTTGATGAAGCTGTGTATGCCGTTCAGAACCAGAGGTGCGTGCAAGTTGTAGAGATGTTGGTCTGAGTCGGTGTAGAGTGC
>CANKON010000163.1 GCA_947484105.1 Methylococcaceae bacterium
AACTAAATTGCTTTTTTACTGTCCCCCTGATTTCAGAATTTTGCAAAATAAACCAACTTATTAACGACTTCTTGGAATAAATGGTTGTGCTTAGCATACTTCTGTACCACTCTTGCTATTTGGTAGCGTATTTAAATACCATAAGTTCATGATTGTTAATATAGTGAACCCGCTTTAAAAAACTAAACCGTTCAAATCGTCTATTCTTTAGCAAAATTTCAAAAGGTTTTTATGACAAATTCTGTGCGTCCTGTTGTCGTTTCATTTTCTGGTCACGATCCGTGTGGTGGCGCGGGAATTCAGGCGGATATTGAAGCGATTACCAGCCATCATTGTCACGCCGCGGGTATCATCACTTGTTTAACAGAGCAAGATACGCAAAATGTGACGGAAATCGTGCCGCAATCGCCCGATAAACTTATTCGTCAAATAACAACGCTATTACGTGATTTACCTGTTCATGCTTTTAAAATTGGTTTAATCGGTCACGTTGATACAGTTCAGGTTATTTATGACGTTATTCGCCGATACCCTTTGATTCCTGTGATTTTAGACCCTATTTTAGCGGCGGGAGGCGGTACAGATTTGGCAAATGAAGCGTTGATTGATTCAATACGCGAATTATTATTGCCGTTGACGACAGTTTTAACGCCGAATCGATTGGAAGCGCGGCGATTAACTGAGTTAAAGACGGTGGATGAATGTGGTTTGAAACTGCTCAATTTAGGGTGTGAATATGTTTTGATTACGGGTGCAGATGAAGCGGTGGAAAGCGTTGAAAATCGGTTTTTTCATTCACAACATTTTGAAACGTATCATTGGGCAAAATTACCAGCAACGTATCACGGTTCTGGCTGTACGTTAGCAGCAAGTATTGCGGCATTATTAGCACATGGTATTGAACCGTTACAAGCGATAAATGACGCGCAAGAATATACATGGAACAGTTTGCAAACAGCCTATAAAACGGGGGCAGGGCAGTCAAATCCGAATCGTTTTTTTTGGAGAGATTGAATGTTTGAAATGCCAAAACAGGGACTTTATGCGATTACGCCTGATGGTAAAACAGCGGGCAACATTTTGAAATTTACTGAAGCCGTTTTGAAAGGTGGCGCGAGTGTAGTGCAGTATCGAGATAAAGGCTTGAATGATGAAACTGATTTAGCTAGCAAGTTACTTACACTTTGCCACGCTTACCATGTACCACTAATTATTAACGATAACGTAGAACTTGCCGAAAACATGGGGGCAGACGGTGTACATTTAGGTAAAGACGATGATTCAATTTTGAATGCACGGCAGCGTTTAGGCGAATCTGCAATTATTGGCGTGTCGTGTTACAACTCGATTGAACGTGCGATTGAAGCCCAGAAACAAGGCGCAAATTATGTTGCATTTGGGCGGTTTTTTACCTCGAATTCAAAACCGCTCGCTGCTCCCGCTGAAATCAGCACATTAACGGCTGCAAAAAACGTTTTAACATTACCGATTGTCGCGATTGGTGGAATTTTGCCAGAAAATGGGGCGACGTTGTTGAGTGCTGGTGCGGATTTATTAGCCGTGATTGGCGGTTTAGATACTGAAAATTCTGAGCTTTCGGCTCAAACATTCATGGCATTATTTTCATCGAATGCCCATTAAAATGTTACATTTCGGAAAATTTTTTCTTCTATTGATTTTAGGGTTAACTATGACACAGCAAAACACGTTGGCACTTGAAACCGTTGAAGTTCCAGCGACTTCGACACATAAATACTCAATAATTTGGTTGCACGGTTTGGGTGCAGATGGACACGATTTTGAAAACATCGTACCTGAATTGCATTTAATTGATTCATCGAGTATTAAATTTATTTTCCCGCACGCGCCTATTCAAAAAATTACTGTCAATAATGGAGCAGAAATGCGTGCGTGGTATGACATTTTGAGTATGAATGAGTTGAGCAGGGACGTTGATGTCAGAGGCATTGAGCATTCTTCTGTGCTGATAAATCGACTAATTCAAAAAGAAATCGATGGTGGCATTTCCTCGAAAAATATCTTGCTGGTCGGTTTTTCACAAGGCGGTGTTTTAGCATTACATACTGGATTGCGATTTAATCAACCGTTGGCGGGAATTGTGGCGTTATCAGCCTATTTGCCAACGCTAGAAAGTTTAAAAAACCAACGCCCCGAGGCAAATAAGCAGACTCCGATTTTTATGGCACACGGTATTATTGATTCAGTGGTGGCGATTGAAATGGGCAAAATGGCATTTGATGGCTTGAAAACAATGGGGTATCCCATTGCATGGCACGATTATCTGATGGAACACAGTTTGTGCGTGGAAGAAATTGAACAAATTGCTGGATTTGTGAACACGGTTTTTAAATGAGTGTGTTTGCGGTTGAAAATTTAAGCGTTCGTTTTAATGATTCGGTGGTTGTCGATAAAATTAGTTTTGAAATTCAAGCAGGTGAAACCTTTGCATTAGTTGGCGAATCAGGTTCAGGTAAGTCAATGACTGCGCTAGCTGCATTGAATTTATTACCGCATAACGCCATTGTCGAAAGTGATTCGATGACGCTGCAAAATGAAAATTTAGTGCCGCTTTCTGAAAAAGAGTGGTGCAGAATTCGAGGACGGCGAATTGCAATTATTTTTCAAGATCCGATTGCGTCGTTAAATCCAGTGCTTACGATTGGTCAACAAATTTCAGAAATGTTAAATCTGCATTTCAAATTTTCAAAAATACAACTTCAAAATCGCATCGTGGAATTGTTGCAACAAGTTGAATTACCTAACGCTGCGCAACGAGTTAAAGATTACCCGCATCAACTTTCAGGCGGACAACGTCAGCGCGTGATGATTGCAATTGCGCTCGCTGGAAAACCTGATTTGTTAATTGCTGATGAACCGACGACGGCATTAGATGTGACCATTCAAGCGCAAATTTTAGAACTTCTTAAAAATATCCAAAAACAAACAGGTATGGCGTTATGGCTGATTAGTCATGATTTAGCGTTGGTGGCGAGTATTGCTCAACGAGTTGCAGTGCTGCAACGTGGCAAAATTGTCGAAACGGGCAACGCAAAAAATCTGTTTCAAAATCCTCAACATCATTACACGCAAAAATTAGTAGCCGCGTTGCCCTCGATGCAAAGTTGTGAAAATAGAAAAACCAGCGAATCGCCACTTCTATTATATGTAAAAAATTTTCACTGCCATTATCCAATTCGGAAAGGGTTTTTTAAGCGTGTCGTTGATTATGTTCGAGCCGTCGATGGGGTGAGTTTTTCCTTGCAACGCGGTAAAACCTTAGCATTGGTAGGTGAATCTGGTTGTGGCAAAACAACGTTGGGCAAAGCGTTATTACACTTGATTCCCTCGAGTGGAGGCGAAGTGTTATTAGACGGAATAGCGTTGCATTCATTAACGGGCGAAGCGTTACGCAGACAGCGAGCGTCAATTCAAATTGTATTTCAAGATCCATTTTCGTCGATGAATCCTAGAATGTTAGTTGGTGAAATTATTGCAGAAGGGCTTCGCGCTTTGCGTCCTGAAATGTCAGTAGCTGAATATGAAATACGAGTGAAAGACTTATTAAAGCGTGTCGAATTGCCAGAAACTGCAATGTACCGTTATCCGCATGAATTCTCTGGTGGTCAGCGGCAACGAATTTGTATTGCGCGAGCATTGGCAGTTGAACCAAAAGTCATTATTTGTGATGAGCCAACAAGCGCATTGGATGTATCAGTACAAGCACAAATCATTGAATTACTCAAAACGTTGCAACATGAACAAGGTATGAGTTATTTGTTCATTACGCATGATTTAGGTGTTGTGGCGGAGATTGCGGATGATGTTGCGGTAATGTTTAAAGGAAAAATTGTGGAATTGGGTAATGTTCGGCAAGTCCTGACTGCGCCTAAACATCCTTATACACAGAAATTATTGAATGCTGTACCAAAAGCTTTTTGATGCAAAATAATCAATTAAATCAATCTAAAATTTGAATTTTTGATTTAGTTATTGTGATTTAAATTAACCCTCGAAAAGTTAAAATATAAAATAAATTGAAAAACTTTTTGACAAACTTAAAAAAATCGCTATAATTTTAAAACTCAGCTACGGCAACGCAGCTAAGACGAAAAACAAAAGCTCTTTAAAAACTTAAATCAAAATAATTTGTGTGGGTACTTTTGCTGGTTATGAGTGGTAACTAAATAATCGACAAAAGAACACATACGGCAA
>CANKON010000164.1 GCA_947484105.1 Methylococcaceae bacterium
AACGTGGGCAATAATTGCAATGTTTCTTAGTTTTTCAATCACTTTTTGTACTCTTAAGTTAAATAAAATGGGTTTCTGCTATTATTTTAATTTTGGAATGTTTCAACTTTGTTGCCAAGGCAACCCAGAAAAACGCCAGCCATTCAAATGTCCGCGTTGTTTATTTTCGTCCAACGCACCTTCAAAACCATCGACAATGTTAATCAAATGCGAATAGCCAACATTTTCCAGCGCAACGGCAGCATCAAGAGAACGTTGTCCGCTACGGCAAAGCAATAAAATCGGTGTATTCGGGTCTAAAACGACTTGGCGAACCTGCGCGACAAAATGGGGATTAACTTGCCAATCTGGCGTTTCCTTCCACGGAATGTGAAGGGCTTGCGGTGGATGTCCAACGAATAAATATTCCATTTTTGTCCGAACATCAATCAGCACGGATTTAGGATTTTGTTGCAAAAAATCCCACGTTTGTTGCGGATTCAAATTTTCAATCATAAGAAAAATTCCGAAAGTTAAAATAATCTGCCGCCATTATCGCATTCATTGCGGATTTTGGCGCGGTTAAGGCAGAAATTAACACTTAATTCTGCTATCTTTGACGCTTTAAATAACTCGCTATCCTTATCATTTATGAACTTAATCACCACGCCGATTCCAGATTTATTGATTTTTGAACCACAAATTTTTGGCGATGCTCGCGGCTTTTTTTTGGAAAGTTTTAATCAAAAAACGTTTCAAAGCTTAACAGGACTGGATGTTTTGTTCGTGCAAGATAATCATTCGCGCTCCAGTAAAAATGTACTGCGTGGACTGCATTATCAAATTCAACATCCACAGGGAAAATTAGTGCGTGTTGTCAGCGGAAGTGTTTTTGATGTCGCCGTAGATTTACGAAAAAGTTCGCCTACATTTGGAAAATGGCACGGCGTAGAACTTAACGCGGAAAATCATCGGCAATTTTGGGTTCCCGCTGGGTTTGCACACGGTTTTGTCGTGTTGTCTGAAACTGCTGATTTTTTGTATAAAACAACGGATTATTACGCGCCACAATTTGAACGTTGTTTGCGTTGGAATGATAAAGACGTTGGTGTGGAATGGAATGTTTCAGAGCCAATTTTGTCCGCAAAAGATGAGCATGGTTTGTCGTTACATGACGCTGAGGTTTTTGCATGAAAATTTTAATGACAGGTTCCAACGGTCAAGTTGGTTTTGAATTAGCACGAACACTTTTACCACTCGGCGAAGTTGTGGCGTTAAATCGTGAACAAGCTGATTTAACGAATTTAGAAAAATTACGCGCGACAATTCAACACATTCAACCCGACGTAATCGTCAATGCGGCGGCGTATACCGCTGTTGATAAAGCAGAAACAGAACGTGAAACTGCCTTTTTAATTAACGAAAAAGCCGTTGCGGTTTTGGCAGAAGAAGCGAAAAAATTAAATGCGTTGTTGATTCATTATTCAACAGATTACGTTTTCGACGGCACAAAAGACAAACCTTACAACGAAGACGATGCGACAAATCCGTTAAATGTTTATGGCGAAAGTAAATTAGCAGGCGAGCAAGCCATTCAACAAAGTGGCGCGGATTTTTTAATTTTGCGAACAACATGGGTTTTTGCGTCACGCGGACAAAATTTCGTGAAAAGTATTTTGCGATTAGCGGCCGAACGCGAAGAATTAAATATCGTTGCCGACCAAATCGGTGCGCCAACTTCTGCGCGATTTATCGCTGAAACCAACGCGCATATTTTGCGTCAAACTCAACAAGAACGTGGCGCGAAAACCTTTGAATCTGGAATTTATAATTTAACGAATTTAGGCGAAACGTCGTGGCACGGTTTTGCCGAAAAAATTGTTGAATTGGCAAAACAGCAAAACATCGAATTAAAAAATCGAATCATCAATCCGATTCCAACGTCAGCGTATCCAACTCCCGCAAAACGTCCGCTTAATTCACGGCTTTCAACTCAAAAACTCACCCAACATTTCAATTTGACAATGCCGAGTTGGGAAACGGTGTTAGAACTTTGTTTGGCTGAAAAATAATGGCAAAAAATACACGAATTATTGCCGCACAAACCTTGGTGCGTGTTTTAGATGGCGGTCAATCGCTAACTTCTGCGCTAGAAAATACGTTGTCATCGCTCGAAAATCCGCAAGAAAAAGCCTTTGTGCAAGCGGTTTGTTACGGTGTTTGCCGCACTTATCATCGGTTGCAATTTCTGCTTTCACAACTGCTTGATAAACCGATTAAAGACGCTGAAATTTACGCGCTCGCGCTGGTTGGTTTGTATCAATTGGCGTTTATGCGTGTGAAAACTCACGCGGCAGTTTCAGAAACAGTTGACGCTACGCCGAAAAAAAAATCGTGGGCAAAAAATCTGATAAATGCCTTATTACGCCGTTATTTGCGTGAACAAGAACAACTCGAAACGCTTGCAAATTCAAATCCTGTCGCGTTGCATTCACATCCAAAATGGTTGGTTTCTCGAATCGAAAATGATTGGGGCGAAAAAGCCGCGCAAATTTTTCACGCTGCAAATGAACCGCCGCCAATGATTTTACGAGTGAATGTGTTACAGACAACACGCGAAAACTATTTGAAACAATTAACCGATTTAGAAATTGAAGCGGAAGTGGTTGAAAACTGTCCATCAGCTATTCGATTAGTCAAACCTGTTGGCGTTACAGCGTTGCCAAATTTTGAAAGTGGCATGGTTTCAGTTCAAGACACTGCGGCGCAATTTGCCACTGGTTTGCTGGAATTGAGGGCAGGGCAACGCGTTTTAGATTTGTGTGCCGCGCCTGCTGGAAAGACCGCGCATATTTTGGAAACTCAAAATGATGTGGAATGCGTTGCAGTCGATATTGATGCGACGCGAATGTTGCGGGTAGAAACGAATTTACAGCGTTTAAATTTATCGGCGCAATTGATTGTGGGCGATGCCACGCAACCTGAAACGTGGTGGGATGGAAAACCATTTGACCGTATTTTGGTGGACGCGCCCTGTTCGGCGTTAGGCGTCATTCGTCGTCATCCTGATATTAAAATTTTACGTCGCGCCGATGACTTGACTGTTTTACCAGCGCTACAAGCTGAAATTTTAAAATCTGCATGGTCAATGCTAAAAGAAGACGGTTTGTTAGTTTATGCAACGTGTTCGATTTTAAAAGCTGAAAATGAAAACCAAATTGAAAAATTTTTAGCTGAAAATTCAAATGCACAAGAAATTCCTTTTGCTGAAAATCCTGCAAAACACGGCTGGCAAATTTTAACGGGTGAAAACGGTTGTGACGGTTTTTATTACGCTCGATTGCGAAAAGTGAATTTTCCGGCATAAGAATTGCTTTTATTTCGTTATTATTTTGCGTCATTTTATTTTTGCAGAGAAAAACCACATGACAAAAACACACATTTCTACGTTTGAAAATTTTTTGGAGCAAGCTAAAAACCAAGAAATGGATATTTTGGGTTTATTAACAGCGGCCGAACTATTAACGACTGTTGAACAAATTGAATTGTATGAAACGTGGATTAAACACAGCGATTCACAGGTTCGTTACGCGGCGTATTTCAATTTGGCGGTGATTTTAGACCAACAAAAATTATCCGAAAAAGCGGAACAAGCCTACCGTGACGCAATCGAAATTCACCCTGATTTTATTCAAGGGCAATTCAATTTGGGCGCGACGCTTGAACGTCAAAATCGCATCGAAGAAGCTTTAAATCAGTGGCGCGACATCGTTTCAAAATACGAATACACGCAACTTTCTGGCGAAGACCAAAAAATCTACATTTTGGCGTTAAACAGTTTAGGCAGAGTTTTAGAAACTGAGCGGCAATTTCAAGAATCTGAACAATTTTTAACACAAAGTTTGTTGCTGAATCCTGACCAACCGAAAGTCATTTCGCATTGGGTACATTTACGCCAAAAACAATGCGAATGGCCTGTTTATAAATCGGTGATTGGTGTTTCAAAAGCGGCGTTAATCGAGGGAACATCAGCGTTAGCGATGTTAAGCGCGACCAATGACCCGCAAGAACAACTCGAAAATTCGCTCAGTTTTGCTGAAGAAAAAGTGGATAAGAATTTGCCGCAACTCGTTGAAAATCAAGCTCCATATCAACACGATAAAATTCGGATTGGTTATTTGTCGTCCGATTTTAGAACGCACGCCGTTTCACTTTTGACCGTTGAATTGTACGAATTACA
>CANKON010000165.1 GCA_947484105.1 Methylococcaceae bacterium
ACGTTTACCAACACCTGAAAAAACAATTTTTTTAGCGTCACCACCCGCTTGTAAAACGCGCTGCAATTCACCCATTGACACAATATCAAATCCTGAACCTAATCGCGCTAACACGTTTAAAATCCCTAAATTTGAATTGGCTTTCACGGCATAACAAATCAAATGCGCCTGCAAACCGAAAGCATCGTTAAAAGCGTGCCAATGGCGTTCCAATGTTGCGCGTGAATAAACGTAACAAGGGCTGCCGTATTTTTCAACGATAGATTGAACAGCGACATTTTCAGCAAAAAGCTGGTTATTTTGATAAGTAAAATGGTTCATAAAGACGATTTAAAAGTGTTAAGGATTCGCGGTTGTTTGAGCGGCTTTTGGAGGTAAAACAAGTAGCCCCGTTTGTCCACAAGCATTTAAAAATAACGCTAACAACGTGATAAAAATGATTTTTTTCATAATTCAGACGCAGGTTTTTTAGGTTTATTGGTTCTTTTACGGCGTTTTTTCTTTGCTGGTGTTGCTGCAGGTTTATCAGCATCTTGCACAAAAGCAGGTTTTTTTGTTGATTTAGAAACAGGCTTTTTCTCCCCTTTTTTTGAAGCGGGACGAGGCGGATTGGCTGTAGATTTTTTGGTCACGCCGACGAGTGCAAAATCTATTTTCTTTTCATCTAAATCCACTCGTGCAACTTTGACTTTTACGGTGTCGCCTAGGCGGTAACGAGTGTTGCTGTGTTCACCTTTGAGCTGATGACTGAGTGGGTCAAAATGAAAATAATCTTGCCCTAAACTGCTGATATGCACCAAACCTTCGACGTAAATCTCATTTAATTCAACGAAAAAACCAAACGATGTAACCGCTGCAATCACGCCCGTAAAATCTTCACCAATTTTGTCCATCATGTATTCGCATTTGAGCCAACTTGTGACATCGCGCGTTGCATCATCAGCTCGGCGTTCATTTGCCGAACAATGTTCACCCAACATCACCATATCGGGAATACCGTAAGCAAAACTGTCTGCTTTTTTATCCAACAAAACGTGACGAATTCCACGATGCACAAGCAAATCAGGATAACGGCGAATGGGCGACGTGAAATGTGCATAAGCCTCTAACGCTAACCCAAAATGCCCTTTTTGCTCTGCGCTATAAACGGCTTGCGACATGGAACGCAATAACACAGTTTGAATTAAATGCGCGTCGGGACGGTCTTTGATGCTGTCGATTAAATTCATGAAATCAACGGGGGTTGGTTTTTCATCACCTGTTAAACGCAAGCCCATTTCACCTAAAAAGGTTCGCAAATTGGTGAGTTTTTCTTCGCTTGGCGATTCGTGTACCCGCAACAATTTAGGCATTTTTTTACCCGTCAAAAACTTTGCGGCACAAGCGTTAGCTGAAATCATGAATTCTTCAATCAACTTGTGAGCGTCGTTACGAACGACAGGAATAATTTTGTCGATTTTGCGATTTTCGCCAAACACAATTTTAGTTTCTTGGGTGTCGAAATCCATCGCGCCCCGTTTTTCACGCGCCACCCGCATCGCTTGATAAAGCGCGTAAAGTTCTCGCAAATCTGGCATTAACTTCGCGTGTTTTTCGGCTAAAACCGTATCGCCTTCAACCAGCATTTTCGCTACATCGTTATACGTCAAACGGGCATGCGATTGCATTACGGCATCATAAAATTTAGCGCGTGTTACTTCGCCATCTGCATCAATCACCATTTCGCACACCATGCACAAACGGTCAACGTGTGGATTTAACGAACACAAACCGTTTGATAAAATTTCTGGCAACATAGGAATGACTTGCTCTGGAAAATAAACCGATGTACTGCGTTTATGAGCTTCGTTATCGAGTTCGCTACCGATTGTGACGTAATGTGACACATCGGCAATGGCTACCAATAATTTCCAACCTTTCGCCGTTTTTTTGCAATAAACGGCATCATCAAAATCGCGTGCATCTTCGCCGTCAATGGTGACTAAAGGTGTGGCACGTAAATCAATACGACCTTCTTTTGCCGATTCAGGAACGTCACTCGATAATGGTGCGATTTCGGTTAATAACGCTTCTGACCACACATTAGGCAATTCGTGGGTGCGAATCGCCATTTCAATTTCCATTCCAGGGGCTAGATGATCGCCTAAAATCTCACTGATTTCACCAATCGGTTGATGTAATTTTGTCGGTTGTTGTGTGATTTGAGCCACGACAATTTGACCTTGTTTGGCTTTATGCGTTTTGCCTTTTTCGATTAAAACGGTTTGCGAGATATTTTTATTGTCGGGAATGACGTAAGTGAAACCGTCTTCACTGTATAAACGCCCAACGATTTGATGCGTATTGCGTTCTAAAACTTCAACGATAGCCGCTTCACGGCGACCTTTTCTGTCCACGCCAACCACACGAACCATTGCGCGGTCATTGTGTAAAAGTAAGTTCATTTCGCGAGGCGATAAATATAAATCGTCAGAACCGTCGTCAGGACGCACAAACCCAAAACCATCAACATGCCCAATCACACGTCCAACAATTAAATCTTTGTTATTGACCAAACAATAACGGCTGCCACGATTAAATAATAATTGCCCATCACGTTCCATTGCGCGTAATCGACGGCGCAACGCTTCCATGCGTTCGTCGTCTTCAATGGCAAATGTCGAGGCAATTTCAAAACGTCCTAACGGTTTTCCAACCTGTTCGAGCAGTTCTAAAATCAATTCACGACTAGGAATGGGATTTTCATATTTTTCGGCTTCACGTTGCGCGAAAGGGTCATTTTTTGAGGTGAAATCAGTGGGATTCTTAGGTTTTGAAGGCATCTATTTTCAATCGGATAAGCAATAATAATTGGCGTTTATCATACAGGGTTAAAGCGCGAGGTAAAAGGCGTAAGGTTTAAGCTGTTGGCTTTGAATTGACAAAGTGTAGAGTGCCACTTATAGTTTGCTTCGATTTGCCGAGGTGGTGGAATGGTAGACACGCTAGCTTCAGGTGCTAGTGGGCGCAAGCCCGTGAAAGTTCAAGTCTTTTTCTCGGTAATAACAATCAACAAATCAAAATTACATCAAATCAATGCTGTGGAAACGTGAAATATTGTAATCCAAGCGATTTTAACCATTTTTCACCTTCTTTTTCTTTGAGCATCGCAATCGTTGCAGCACTTCCCGCAATGACACATAAATCTGCAACTACGCTTACGGCAGCTAAATACTGAACGGGATAACCTGTTTTAGGATTCAAAATGTGTCCATAACGCACGCCGTCAATCACGATACAACGTTCATAATCGCCGCTACTGGCTAATGCCCCTTGTTTTAATTTCAGTATTTTCCAGACTTTGGATTTATCCCGTGGATGTTGAATGCCAACGCGCCATGGTTTGCCATCGAGATGTGCGCCGATAATTTTTATATCCCCACCTAAATTAACGATGCCGTGTGAAATACCCGCGTTTAAACACAACGTTGCAGCTCTGTCCGCCGCATATTCTTTAACGATGCCACCGAAATCGAGTTCCATTTCAGCTTCTGAAAATGTCAGTATGGCATTTTCAACCTGACATTTTTGCCAACCTATTCTGTTTAAGAGCAATTGAATGATTTTGTCATCAGGTAAAAAATTTGTATCGAATCGCCAAGCCTTTCGCAAAATCCCCGAGGTAATATCAAATAATCCGTCGCTAAGTTCATAACAAGTTTGCGCGTAATTTAATAAACCTGTCGTTTCATCATCGATAGGAATAGATCCACCTAACATTGCAACTTGATTGATTTTTGATAAAAAACTGTCTGAACGATAACGCGAGTATTTACGTTCTAAACGCTGAACATCGTTAATAATTTGTTGGGCGATTTTTTGAGCAATAAAATCATTTTCAGCGTAAAGCTGTAATTCACAAGGTGAACCCATTGCTGCAAACTGATAGCAATTAAAACGCATAACTCCACGTTGCGGACAACGCGCCTTCGCGTGGTAATTGGTAGCCATTCACATCATCTGAAACAGGCTGTAACCATTCAAAACTCAAACGATTGCCTTGCAAACTGCCGTTTAGCATTGATGCGTTAATGCCAAAACCCACATCTACAAATCGTCCGCCGTAATTATTGGTGAAATCCATCGCGCCAATTTGATGATAAACGCCGTGATACGCGCCTTGTAACGAACCTTGCAAGGTATAAACGCCGCGAACCGAAGTCGCCAACC
>CANKON010000166.1 GCA_947484105.1 Methylococcaceae bacterium
CCACAGCAATACAGCTTTGCCTACGCTCTGAATCATTCTTTGTCGTGTAAAAAACCCATCTTTGGTGATTCTGTTTTTAGAATCGTTTCGGTAGGGGCAATTTTCTCGTGGGCAAAATAATTTTAGGTCTACGCTTAATTTTTTAGTCATGGTCAAAATTTCTCATTTTTTGAGATATTTTTAACCAAAACTGCTTTAAATTCTCACCTGCATTGGTTTGTGGGGACTATCGAAGCGTCTACTTCGTTGCAATACCAAGCTTCACGATGATTTTTCAGCAATGATAAACGCAGGACGACTAAAAACTTGAACATCGAGTTTAAGGATTGTTTATTATTGCGATTTTGGAACTAGCAAATTGCGAATTTTCGTCATGTTTCAAAATGTTACTGGTGTTAAAATGCAAACCGTTCTTTTTAACTTAACCTTTCAAAATACTTATGCAAAATTACGTCCCACCACCTGAAGAAATTGAAGTCATTCCCGCTAAAGCTACCCCAAAATACATTCCCCTCAAGGATCACGATACGCCTGTTAAAGTTTTATTTACAGGCTATCTTTGCACGGTCGCAGTGGGCTATTTATTTGCGTTGATTCAAATTTTATTCACACACGGTATGGCTGACGGCAAATTCGGCTTGTCGGTCGATGACATTGTCTACAGCTATTACGGAAACCGTTCAGGAACGGTTTTAGAAACTAAACTTAACGGCTCGATGAAAGATAACGCGACCGAACAAGAGCGTTTTGACATCATTCAATGGGTGCGTGATGGGGCTGATAAAGACGATTATATCGACAACGGCATTCAAAAAATCGTCGAAAACAAATGCGTGATGTGTCACAACAAAGATGCAAGTGGCTTGCCAGACTTGTCTAAATTCGACAACGTAAAAACGCTTAGCGCAGAAGATACAGGCGCAACATTCGCATCATTAACGCGAATTTCGCACATTCATTTATTTGGCATTAGCTTTATTTTCATGTTTGTCGGTATTATTTTTAGCTTTGCCGAAACCACGAAAACTAAAATTAAATGTATCGCAATTGGAATGCCGTATGCGTTTTTAATTGCCGATATTTTGTCGTGGTGGCTGACTAAAATTCATCCGATGTTCGCGATGCTTGTGATTCTTGCAGGTATGGGAATGGGCGCGTCTTTTGTATATATGTGGGTCGTTTCGTTGCTTGAAATGTGGCTTTATAAACCTGTTTTTGTCAGTGGTTTGGGAATGCACTATTTGCAATGGCGCGATAATGTGAAATCTGAAACCGTCGGCAAAATTGCGGATTATCTTTTCAATTTGGTCAGAAAAATTCACCCAATTTATATTGCACAAAAAATCTGGGAAATCGCCCTGCCCTTACTGAAAAAATTGTGGGACTTTTTATTGAGTAAAATCAAAAAGTAACTGCCATTTTAAACACCAGCGCGATAATCGATTTGTCGGTTATCGCGCTTTTTTATTTTTGGATTTTTATGAAATTCGCCTTACAAATCAATGCTAGTCCGTATCATTCTGCGGCAAGTTTGACGGCTTACGAATTCGCCGTCGAAGTGTTAGCGCAACAGCATGAAATTTTTCGTATTTTTTTTTATCACGACGGCATTTATCACGCGCTTAAATCTGCGAATCCACCTGATGACGAAGTTTCGCCTTTCAAAAGCTGGTCGGAACTGGCACAAAAACACGATTTAGATTTAGTTGTGTGTATTTCTGCGGCGCAGCGGCGTGGTTTAGTGGATGAAAATGTAGCTGATGGGTTTCGTTTAGGCGGTTTGGGACAGCTACTTGAAGCGACCATTTTAGCTGACCGTTTTTTGGTTTTCGGGTGAAAAATGATGAAACGTTTTTTATTTACACTCCACAAACCCAGCTACGACGGTCTTTACGTTCAAGAAATGCTCGATATTATTTTGACGACCGCCGCGTTTGAACAAGACGTGAACGTTTTGTTGTTGGGCGATGCCGTTTTTCATTTGAAAACCAATCAAAATGCAAAAAAAAATATCGCCACGTTATTTGAAATTTTACCGACGATGGACGTAAATTCAATTTTTGTTGAGACCGAATCACTTTTAGAACGTGGTTTAAGTACAGAAATGTTGGCACAATCCGTTAAATTGAAATCACGCGCCACAATTGCCGAATTTATGGCGCAATTTGACGTTGTTTTTGCAGGTTAATCGGAAAATGAAAAACGCGCGGGTTTCATTTTTATTCTTAAAAAAAACCGTGTTACTATCGCCACCGCACCAAAAATAAAAACTACAATTCTTAGGAGGATATTATGGGTACCGTGATTGAAATATCGTTTTTTATGTTAGTCATTGCCACAGTCGCATTCGCACCGTTAGGCTATTTTATTTATAACTACACCAAAAAAGATGGCGAACCTTTTGGGGATTTTGAACATCCTGAAGTGCATGATCATTCGATTGTTGATGATTTGGCTGAAAAAGTGAAAGAGAAACTTGTACATTAAAACCACTGAATCGGCGTAGTCGCACAACGCTCTACGCCGCTTTTATAACGCGGCTCAAAATTCAAAAGAAGATAATTTATATGTGTTTAGCCGTTCCAGCCAAAATTGTGAGTTTGAATACTAATGCCGATGATTTACTGCGTACGGGTAATGTCGATTTCTCAGGTATTCAAAAAGAAATTAGTTTAGCGTATGTTCCCGAAGCCAATGTGGGTGATTATGTGATTGTGCACGCAGGATTTGCCCTTTCGGTTTTAGACGAATCCGAAGCGTTAGCCAGTTTGCAAGCCTTTCAAGAATTAGCCGAATTTGAGGCTACGTTATGAATTACGTCCAAGCCTTCCGCAATCCCGAACTCGCACAAAAATGGGTTCATGCCATCAAATCACTGGCGACACAGCGTTGGCGAATTATGGAAGTCTGCGGCGGACAAACGCACAGTATTATCAAATACGGTATCGACCAACTACTTGCCGACAATATCGAGTTGATTCACGGTCCTGGTTGTCCTGTTTGCGTTACGCCGTTGGCATATATCGATAAAGCTTTAGCCATTGCCGTGCAACCGAACGTTATTTTTTGTTCGTTTGGTGATATGTTGCGCGTTCCCAGTTCGCATCAGGATTTACTCAGTTTAAAAGCGCAAGGGGCAGACATTCGGATTGTTTATTCACCGCTCGACGCGCTTGCTATTGCTGAACAATCACCTGATAAAGAAGTCGTTTTTTTCGGTGTGGGTTTTGAAACCACTGCGCCCACCACTGCTTTAGCCGCCTATCAAGCGAAATTAAAAAAACTTAAAAATTTTTCACTGTTGATTTGTCACGTTCGTGTTCCGCCTGTCATGGAAGCGTTGCTTTCGACTAAAAATCATCGCGTACAAGGATTTTTAGGCGCAGGTCACGTTTGTTCTATTATGGGGTTTCATGAATACGCACCCATTTGTGAAAAATATAAAATGCCAATTGTGATTACAGGTTTTGAACCTGTGGATATTTTGCAGGGCATTTATTCGTGTGTGAAACAGTTGGAAGAAGGACGTTTTGACGTTGAAAATCAATACACGCGGATTGTGAAAGAATCTGGAAATTTATCCGCTAAAGCGTTAATGCAAAAGGTTTTCAACGTTGTAAATCGGAATTGGCGCGGATTAGGTGAAATTGAAAACAGTGGTTTAGCGTTAAATTCGGATTATGACGAGTGGAATGCTGAAAATCGTTTTTCAGTCAGCGAAATTAACACGCAAGAACCTGTAGCGTGCCGAAGTGGTGACGTATTACAAGGTTTAATCAAACCTGCTCAATGTGCCGAATTCGGCGTAACTTGCACGCCAGAACATCCGCTCGGAGCCACAATGGTTTCATCCGAAGGCGCGTGTGCCGCTTATTATCGTTATCGTCAACAAAATTAACGTGCCGATTTAGTGAGTGCATTCAAATTCCACGGTGCCGTTTCAATTGTACCTTCCAAATGATTTTCAATTTTATCGTCAAAATCGCTTAAAAAATCCAACCCCGTTTGTGCTTCAACCGTATCAATAGTCGTGATAAATTGCGACAGCGGTTCTTTTCCTGTGACGGTTTGCGGCATGATGAACGCCAATGCAAAAGCAGGTTTGCTGTCAGTTTCTTCGGTAACGTAAATTTTATAAAACGCTTTTGGAATGTCGATGTGCCACAACGATGACGATAATTTTTCAGGATTTGTATTAAAA
>CANKON010000167.1 GCA_947484105.1 Methylococcaceae bacterium
AACGTGATGGTATGGGGGATTATATGGAACCCGAAGGTAATTATAATACCGTTGGTTTTACAACTTATGCCGCAAAACTCGACTTTGAACACCCGTTTAATAACCATTTCAAAATCAATTCAAATTTTGATTTTTCACGACAAATGCCTTGGAAAACCACACTTAATTTCAGTGATGGAAGTCCATCACAATTAGCGAGTCATGAACAAAGTGATCATTATAAATTAAACACAAAAGCAACGTGGATGGCCGATTCTGGCAGTTATTTAGCAGTAAGTGCAAGTTACCAAAAAGATGACTACATAGACCTTTTAATGAAAAAAGAATCCGCATTATCATTAAAAGACTATACGGCATATATTGAAAGTGTTTATAAAACAGAATGGGCGGATATTTTGCTCGGTGGTCGATTTGATTATTACACCAATTTCGGGACAAATTTTGCACCTCGCGTGGCATTAACAAAACAGTTAGATAAATTTCATTATAAATTACTTTATACCCACGCTTTTCATGCGCCTACTGTCGGAAATTATCGACTTAATGTTAATTACAATTCACTAAGTACCTCTACACGAGACGCACCAAGCCTTGTGCCAGAAATTACATACAATTATGAAATTGAACTAGGTTATACGTTTTCAACAGATTTAGAAATCGTTAGCAATATTTTTTACACCGACATCCAAAATATATTTACTTATCAACAAGATAAATATTTTGAAAATTATTTTATTAATGCAGATAAATTTGGAACGTATGGTTTAGAAACCGAAATAAAATATAAAAATTCAATGTTAGGACGTTTTGATTTTGGTTATTCTTTTTATCAATCGGCAAAAAATACATTGCCAATGGTTTATCAAGCAACCGATGCACAAGGAAATGTATTGTACCCAAATATGCACTTAGGTTTTCCAACGCATAAAGTGACTCTTAATCACGTTTTCAATTTCATCACTGATTTTTCATTCAACCATAATCTTGTTTTTTATAGTGATAGATTTAATTACAGCGGCAGTCAATTAACACACAACAAACCTGATTGGATTTACAACATTTATTTACGATATAAAAATATGCCAATCAAAGGCGCAGAAGTTGGTTTAGGTTTATACGATGTTTTCAATGAGCGTTATCAATATGTTCAACAAGCAAATGGTTCACATCCAGGCTTACCTGCTGCATCACGAGAATTGATGTTGCGACTGTCTTATCAATTTTGATGATGCAAAAATACCTTCTCCTCGACCGCGATGGTGTCATTAACCACGATTCGGATGAATTCATAAAATCGCCCGAAGAATGGCTGCCAATCGAAAAAAGTTTAGAAGCCATCGTGCATTTAAATCAACACGATTATAAAATCGTCGTGATAACAAATCAGTCAGGTTTAGCGCGTGGCTTATTTGATGAAAAAACCTTAAACAACATTCACCAAAAAATGCGTGATGAACTCGCAAAAATCGGTGGTGAAATCGAAGCCATTTATTTTTGTCCACATCAAGCCGCTGATTGTTGCGATTGCCGAAAACCGAAAGCAGGTTTATTGCGGCAATTTGCGGCGGATTACAACGTGGATTTGTCAGAAATTTATTTTATCGGCGATTCATTACGCGATATTCACGCCGCGCAATATGCAGGTGCCAAACCCGCGTTAGTCAAAACAGGCAACGGCGCAAAAACGTTACAAAATAATCCGCCATTTTTAACTTCTCTTTTAACTTTTGAAAATTTATATGACGCAGCAAAATTCATCACTCGATAATCGCCCGAAAACGTATATTGGTTCGAGCATACTTTTTTTCATGATTTTTTTTACCGCCACGATTGAAGCAACGATTTTGTTTTCGTTGTTTTGGGCACCCTTTCCTATTCGTTATAAATTGGGAAAATTTTGGTGCCAGTTAATGCTTTGGATAATGAAAATCACGGTGGGTTTGAAATATGAAGTTGAAGGTTTAGACAATGTAAATCCACAGCAAGCGACAATTATTTTCAGTAATCATCAATCGGCATGGGAAACGCTGGCATTACGTTATATTTTGCCCATGCAATCAGCGGTGATAAAAAAGGAATTATTGTATTTACCGCTTTGGGGTTGGTCATTGTTACTTCTGAAATCTATCGTTATCGATAGAGGCAATGCGCGTGGCGCGTTGAAAAGTTTAGTCAAAGACGGCACGAAGTATTTAAACGAAGGATTGTGGGTGTTAATTTTTCCCGAAGGGACACGCGCGGGCGCACGCGAAGTGTTGCCATTCAATATCGGTGGCGCAATGTTGGCGCACAAATCGGGTTTTCCTGTCATTCCTGTCGTTCATAACGCGGGTGATTTTTGGACACGTTATAGTTTTTTCAAATATCCAGGCACCATCAAAGTCAAAATTGGCAAACCCATTGAAACCAAAGGACGCAAAGCTGCTGACATTAACGCCGAAGTCGAAGCATGGATCAAAACGGAATTGGCAAAATTATAAAATGCTAAAAATTGGGGATTTTCAACTCGAGAACAATCTAATTCTTGCACCCATGGCGGGTATTACTGACGCACCATTTCGGAAACTTTGTACGGAATTTGGCGCAGGTTTAACCGTTTCAGAAATGGTCGCGTCAAATCCTGTTTTACGTCATCACCCACGCACACTTTTACGCGCGGAACATTCTGAAAATTCAGGGCTGCGTTCAGTTCAAATTCTCGGTACAAATCCCCATGATTTAGCCGAAGCGGCGCGTTTCAATGTTGAAAATGGCGCACAAATTATCGACATCAACATGGGTTGTCCTGCCAAAAAAGTGTGTTCAGTCGCCGCAGGTTCGGCGTTGTTGCGTGATGAAAATTTGGTGAAACAAATTCTCGATGCCGTTGTGAATGCGGTGAATGTTCCCGTCACGCTGAAAATTCGCACGGGTTGGGATTCTGAAAATAAAAATGCGCTGATGATTGCAAAAATTGCTGAAGATGCGGGAATTTCTGCGTTGACAATTCACGGTCGAACTCGTGCGTGTAAATTTGAAGGTTTCGCCGAATACGAAACCATTAAACACGTCAAACAAGCCGTAAAAATTCCAATTATTGCAAACGGCGATATTGATTCGCCGCAAAAAGCGCGTTTTGTTTTGGATGAAACAGGTGCCGATGCGATTATGATTGGACGTGCGGCGCAAGGAAATCCTTGGTTATTTGCTCAAATCTTACATTTTTTGAAAGCGGGAACGCTTTTGGAATTGCCCACTCAAAACGAAATTTATCGAATTTTAACGTCGCATTTAGAAAATTTGTATTCGTTTTATGGTTCAGGTTTAGGTGTGCGTTTGGCGCGAAAACACATTGGCTGGTATTTTCGTCACCTTGAAAATGTGGATTTAGCACTCAAAACGCAAATCAATCAAACGTTAGAACCCACAAAACAATTAACACTTGTGCGGTTGGCGTTGAATTTATGAAAAAATATCTCACTATTTTTATCGCGTTAATCGTCACCGTTTCTGCACTGATACTTTCAAATTATTGGCTCACAAATAAACCGCGTGCAACTCGCGCTTCGAAAATGGTTTCTGCGCCATTGGTTGAAACGTGGAAACCTGTTGTAAAAAATCATCGAACCACGATTCACGCGATGGGAAACGTGATTGCGTCGCAAAGTGTCAATTTAACACCGCGAATCAGTGGTTTAGTCATCAACGTGAGTCCGAATTTTGTCGAAGGTGGTTTGCTCAAAAAAGGCGAATCGCTCGTTGAACTCGACCCGACAGATTATTTATTGGCGATAAAACAAAGTGAAAATGACGTGGCAAAAGCCCGTTACAACTTAACAATCGAACAAGGACAGCAAACGATTGTGAAGCGTGAAGCACAATTATTAGGTTCTGAATTACACGGACAATCCGAAGAATTGGTCTTACGAAAACCGCATTTGGAATTAGCAAAAGCGGCTTTAACAGCAGCTGAAGCGTCACTCAAACAAGCACATTTAAATTTAGAACGCACAAAGCCCGTGGTGCCATTTAACGCAATTATTACCTCTCGAAACGCAAATCTTGGCGCGTGGATGCCAGCATTTTCAACAGGCACGCCTCTTGCAAAATTAGTTGGGACGGATACTTTTTGGATAAATGTGTCCGTGCCTGTTGATAAATTACGCTGGCTGAAAATTCCTGAAATCAATGGTTCAAAAGGCGCAGCGGCAAAG
>CANKON010000168.1 GCA_947484105.1 Methylococcaceae bacterium
TTCGTCTTGTTTTGAAACCGAAAAGACAGCATCAAAAACCGAATGAACTTTTTCACGCACGGCGTTTAATTCTGTTAAAAATCCTTCCCAATTTTCAAATCCTAAAACATACGCCATCGCATTTTTAGCGTTTTCATTGATTGGCAAATCGTGAGTTTGTTTGTCTTGATATTGTTGAATACGATTTTCAACGCGACGCAAAAAATGATACGACTGCGTGAGTTGCGCCGCGTCTTCAGGATTTAATAATTCCAATTCGGATAATTTTTGCAAAACGTTCAAAATCGGACGAACTTGCAATGATTTTTCATTGCCGCCGCGAATCAACTGAAATGCTTGCCCGATAAATTCAATTTCCCGAATTCCGCCGCGCCCTAATTTCACATTATCAACACGGTCTTTACGACGTAATTCTTGCGCGATTTGAGCTTTCAAACCGCGTAATTCATCGAACGCGCCATAATCCAAATATCGTCGATACACAAATTTGTTGAGCATTGACATCAAGATTTTGCCTTGCTCAAAATCGCCAGCGACTTGCCGCGCTTTAATCATCGCGTAACGTTCCCATTCTCGCGCTTGAGTTTGGTAATAATTTTCCATGCCGTCGAACGTCATGATAATTGCGCCGCTGTCGCCAAATGGACGCAAGCGAATATCGGTGCGAAACACAAAACCATCAACGGTAATTTCGTCGAGAACACGCACTAAATTTTGGCAAATTCGGGTAAAAAATTCGCTGTAACTGGTTTCTTTTCGATCAGGCAAAACGCCGTTTTCGGGATAAGCAAAAATTAAATCGATGTCGGAGGAATAATTCAGCTCGAATGCACCGAGTTTTCCCATCCCTAACACGACAATTTGTTGCGGTGTACCGTCCGATAAAACAGGTGTGCCACGTCGAGCGCAGGCTTCGAGATATAAAAAATCCAATGCTTTTTGAATACAGGCATCAGCAAGCCACGATAATTCATGCAAAGTTTGGGTCAATGCTTCCCAATTTGAAATGTCGCGCCACGCAATTCGTATCATTTCGCGGCGACGAAAATGACGCAATACCGTCATCAATTCGGATTCCGTTTCAATCGTTTTTTGTGCAAGTTTTTCGCGATAAGTGTTTTCGTCGTAAGGCTTGAACAAATCGTCAGATTCGATTAAATCGAGCAAAATTGGCGGATTACGCTCGCAATGTTGTGCGGCAAATTCACTCATTGTCCACACTTTCACCATCGATTCGGCAAAATTTTCAGGCAAATTTAACACGGCGAGTTTTTCTGACCATTGGCTTAAATTAACGGCATTTCGTAAAGATTCGGGGAGTTTTTGGATTTCAACTTCAAACATAAATAAAAATATCTAATGAAAAAATGAGTTTTGAGTATTTTACACGCCGCGAGAGATTATTTTCTGCTTAAATAGGCGTTATGTTTTGACTCTGAAAATAGGTTTGATGATGGTGATTTTGTGGACGGACGCGCTAATTTTTGGCTTGCTGATTTTTGTGGCGGGAATCGCTTTTTTTATGCGTGGCAAAGAACATTTAAAACGCCCGTTAGCGACGATTAAACAAAATTCGGTGGGAATGTCATCGCTAATTATTTTGTTATTTTTTATGACGGTTGGCGTGTTGGATTCGATTCATTTCAAACCCGCCTCGAAAAATAATGAAATTATTAGCGTGTTAGATTACTTTGCTACGCCGTTGCGTGAACAGGGTGAAAAAACCTATTCCGAACCTTTTGCGACTACGCTTTATAACAAAGAAATGATTATTGAAGAAACCAACAATACGCGCTGGGATTATCCACGTTTGATGTTTGGTGGAAAGCATTTGGAAAATGAAACACAAAAATTAGCGGATATTTTTCAGAAAACCGCAATTGGATTTTTGATTGGCTTCGGAATTTTTGCGTTATTGATTTACAGTTTAAAAATTAAATCGAAAGGCACTTTTTTTGTATTGGTTACGCTAAGTTCAACGCTGATTTATTTGTCGAATTTTTATCATGTTTTTGGCACAGACAAAGTTGGTGAAGATGTTTTTTATCAAACGATTAAAAGCATTCGTACTGGTTTGGTTTTAGGCACATTGACAACGTTAATTTTGTTGCCCTTGTCGCTGATTTTGGGAATTTTAGCAGGATTTTTTCGCGGTTGGCTTGATGATGTAATTCAGTTTTTGTACACCACCTTAAATTCAATTCCGAGCGTTTTATTAATTGGTGCGTCGGTGTTGATGGTGCAAGTTTATATGAGTAATCATGAAAGCGAATTCACCAGCCTAATTGTTCGTGCGGATATGCGATTGTTGTTTTTATGCCTAATTTTGGGAATGACAAGTTGGACGGGCTTGTGTCGGTTGTTGCGCGCAGAAACGTTGAAATTGCGCGAAATGGAATACGTTCAAGCCGCGTATTCGCTTGGCGTAAAACAACACACAATTTTGATTCGTCATATTTTGCCAAACGTGATGCACATCGTTTTGATTTCGATTGTGTTGGATTTTAGTTCGTTAGTTTTAGCCGAAGCGGCGTTGTCGTATATCAACATCGGCGTTGACCCAAGCACTTACAGTTGGGGAAATATGATTAACGGCGCACGCTTAGAAATGGCACGTGAACCGATTGTTTGGTGGTCATTGACGGCAGCATTTTTGTTTATGTTTGCGTTGGTGTTAGCGGCGAATTTATTTGCTGAAACGGTGCAAACAGCGTTTGATCCAAGGCGCAGTCAATGATACCAATTAACGCTATAAATTTTGTTCAATAGATTTTTTTTTCAAAAAAATGCGATAACTAAAAAAGCCCGCAAAAAATCCACCTATATGCGCCCACCACGCCACACTGGCTGACTGATGAGTGAAAAAAACCACTTCGGTGGCGTTGTGTAATTGCAGCATTACCCACAACCCTAAAAACGCAATTGCGGGAATCGGCAAGACAATAGGAAAAATAAAAGGAATCCAAACAATAACGCTTTCAAGTGGATACAAACAGAAATATGCGGCTAAAACACCTGCAATCGCTCCCGATGCACCAATGACGGGAATCACAATTTCAGGATCAAAATACCACTGTAAAAATGTCGCCAACGCACCACACAAAAGATAAAAAATTAAAAATGGAAAACGCCCCATTCGGTCTTCAACGTTATCACCAAAAATCCACAAAAACCACATATTACTAAGCAAATGCAGCCAATCATTATGAAAAAACAAATTGCTTAAAAACGAAAAACCGTAATCTGACGATAAACCGTAACTGTGCGCCCATTGCGGATTAGAATAACGAATTGCCACCATTCCAAAATGATTGATTACCCAATAACCAAGTGCATCAGGTAAGAATTCCATTACGATAAAAATAACGGTACAAGTAGCAATAATTGCCCATGTCATTATCGGACGGTTATGGCAAGGAGCGGTATCTCGAATGGGAATCATGGTTTTTTCTCCGTAGGGTCAACTCAGTTCATTTATGCTCTTTATTTTTCATACATTCACAATGCATGACACGCTCTAATAAATTCCCTCTGTGTGTTTGTCATTGGCAAAATGGATAATCGATTGCCACGTTGTACTAATTGAAAATCGGCTAATTCCGTTTTTGTTTTTAATGCCTGAAGTGTGATGGTGTGTTCAAACTTCTCAACAAATTGCACATCAACACGCCACCAACGTGGTTTTTCAAGCGTACTTTTTGCGTCAAAATACGGACTATTTTCGTCAAATGCACTGTCGTCAACATAAGCGGCTTTGACAATTTTCATCACACCAACAATTCCCGCTTCTTTGCAATTTGAATGATAAAAAAACGCTAAATCACCCAATTCCATTTCCCGCATGAAATTTCGCGCTTGATAATTTCGCACGCCTTCCCAGGGTTCGGTTTGATTGGGACGTTGCATTAAATCGTCAATGCTAAAAACATTCGGTTCTGATTTCATTAACCAAAAGCGCATTTTTAATTATCCTTTTTCATTTCTCAGAAAACTCATCACGCAATGCTAAAACAGCGGCGCGTAAGTATTCGGTCAATTCCACGAAATCATTTTCGGCTTCTTCGTCTTCCAATTCAATGTCCGTATCGAGTTTGGTAATTTCTGCAACATCTTTGAGGATTTCTTGGGTTTGTTGTGAAAATTTTGTTGTCGTATTTGCCAAACCCACGCCAAATAAAA
>CANKON010000169.1 GCA_947484105.1 Methylococcaceae bacterium
GCGCTCTTTTGTGCAGTAATTCAATCGAACAGCTAGGTTGCCACGTTGAATTTTGCGTCATAGCTTATTCTTTGACGCGCGAAATATATTCACCTGTGCGTGTATCGACTTTGATGACTTCGTTTTGGGCGACAAATAACGGCACACGAACGACTGCACCTGTTGATAATTTTGCAGGTTTGCCACCGCCACCAGATGTATCACCACGCACACCTGGATCAGTTTCGACAATTTCTAATTCCACAAAATTCGCAGGTGTGACAGCCAATGGCGCATCATTCCAAAGTGTGACGGTACACATATCTTGGTCTTTCAACCATAACGCTGCATCGCCAACTGTTTTCGCATCAGCTTGATATTGTTCAAACGTTTCGGGGTGCATGAAATTACGGTAATCGCCATCGTTGTAAAGATATTGCATTTCCATATCGACAACGTCTGCGCCTTCGAGTGATTCGCCAGATTTGAAAGTGCGTTCGATAACACGACCTGTTTTTAAGTTCCGAATTTTGACACGGTTAAAGGCTTGTCCTTTTCCTGGTTTCACGAATTCGTTTTCGATAATCGAACAAGGGTCGTTATCGAGCATGATTTTCAAGCCAGATCTGAATTCGTTGGTGCTATAAACTGCCATTTTTTGCCTCAAAAATTAAAAAATAAACGCGCATTATAATGGCTCGATGTCGAACCTAAAAACTTTAATCACATTCAATGCGCTGAAAAAACAAAAATATAATCATCTCGTTATTGAAACGAAATCCATTGTCAACTATACTTGCTTGGCTTTAAGTGAATTCTTAAACGCATTTATGGTAGTTGTATTGGTTCTCTCGCAACGATACGTTGTGAACCCCGCCAGGTACGGAAGTAAGCAACGGTAACAACAGATTCGTGTGCCGAGATGCAGCTGGTATGACTGCCACCCAACTCTCCCCCAATTCCAAAATATCCCCTCATGAATTATCAGGTGCTTGCTCGAAAGTGGCGACCGCATAATTTCACTGAAGTTGTCGGACAAACCCACGTTATTACGTCGCTCACCAACGCTTTAAAACACAATCGTCTTCATCAAGCCTATTTATTCACAGGCACTCGCGGCGTTGGCAAAACTACGCTTGCTCGAATCTTGGCGAAAGCCATGAACTGTGAAAATCTGCAAGATTTCAATCCCTGCGGTCAATGTGATATTTGCCGTGCGGTAGACGAAGGACGTTTTTTAGATTTGATTGAAGTCGATGCCGCCTCGCGGACAAAAGTCGAAGATACCCGAGATTTACTTGATAACGCACAATACGCGCCAAATCAAGGACGTTACAAAGTTTATTTAATCGACGAAGTTCACATGTTGTCAGGGCATAGTTTTAATGCTTTGCTCAAAACCCTCGAAGAACCACCGCCGCACGTTAAATTTCTACTTGCGACAACTGACCCACACAAAATCCCCGTTACGGTTTTATCCCGCTGTTTGCAACTTAATTTGAAACGCCTTTTGCCGAGTGAAATTTTTACCCAAATGGGTTTTATTTTAGGTCAAGAAGGGATTGCCTTTGAACCCGAAGCGTTAAAACTGATTTCACGCGCGGCTGATGGCAGTATGCGTGACGGCTTGAGTTTGTTGGATCAAGCAATTGTGTACGGCAATGGCGCGGTGAATAACGATGACGTTCACGCGATGTTAGGTTCGATTGCTCAGCAACCTGTTGAATCGATTTTGCACGCTTTGGCAAATGCTGATGCACCTACGATTTTGAATCAAATCGACGATTTAAGTCAGCTCAGTCCCGATTTTAGTGATTTGTTGCAACAGCTTTTGCAATTTTTGCATCGTGTCGCATTAGTTCAGCACGTTCCAACCACGCTCACACATGATTTAGATGTGGAAGTTGTCGCGCATTTAGCGAAAGCGATGTCGCCCGAAGATGTGCAGCTTTATTATCAAATTGGTTTGTTAGGGCAAAAAGATTTAGAACTTGCACCCGATCCACGCAGTGGTTTTGAAATGGTGATGTTGCGAATGTTGACGTTTCGACCTGTGAAAGGCGGTGAAACGGTGCAACCCATTCAACACGTTGCGCCACAAATTCAACAACGTCCACAAGCGCAAACACCACACATTTCACAACCAATACAATCGCAACCCGCGTCAGTTGTTTCATTTGCACCGAGTTTTGCCGATAATTGGGAAACGATTTTGACGAATTTAAAAATTGGGCGTTTTGTGAAAGAATTTGCAAAACATTGTGTTTTAGAATCACTGGATGAATCGCAATGCCGTTTGAATTTAGATCCCGAAAAAGCAAATTTGCTTGATCCTGATTACGCTCAAAAAATTGAAGCCGCGTTGAGGGAAATGTTTGGCAAACCGTTAAAACTATCGATTGATGTAAAAACATTAGCGACACATACACCCGCACAACAAGTCGTTCAAGCACAAGAAAATCGTCAACAAGCCGCCGTCGAAGCGATTTATCAAGATCCAAATGTGGCGTATTTGCAAAGTCATTTCGACGCGCAAGTTTTACCCGAAACTATTCAACCGATTTAACTTTTAAAAGGAAAAACACATGAAAAACGCATTAGGTAATTTGATGCAACAAGCTCAAAAAATGCAGGAAGATTTAAAAAATGTTCAAGACGAATTGGCGTTAATGCAAGTGGTTGGCGAATCAGGCGGTGGTTTAGTCAGCATTGTGATGACTGGCAAACGTGAAGCGCGAAAAGTCACGATTGATCCGTCATTGGTTGGCGAAGATAAAGATATGCTCGAAGATTTAGTTGCCGCTGCGATTAACGATGCTGTTCACAAAGCCGATAAAATGAAAAAAGAGAAAATGGCGGATATTACGGCAGGAATTCCGTTGCCCGCAGGATTTAGTTTGCCATTTTAATTCGGAGCAAATGATGAGCGATTGTTTATTTTGTAAAATGGTGGCGGGTGAAATCACTCCGAGCATTGTGTTTGAAGACGATGAATTTTTGGCGTTTAATGATATTCAGCCGCAAGCTCCGATTCATGTTTTGGTTATTCCGAAAAAACATATTTCAACGTTGAACGATGTTGATGATGCACTGCTGCTTGGAAAATTAACGCAAACTGCCGCGCAACTCGCTAAAACTCTGGGGATTGCCGAAACAGGTTATCGCACTGTGATAAACTGCAATTCACAAGGTGGACAAGCGGTCTACCATTTGCATATTCATTTATTAGGTGGGCGACAAATGTTGTGGTCGCCAGGTTAAAATCCAAGAATTTCATAATCAAAAGAAGCAGACGAGACAAAATCATGAATAACAAAAAAGTATTATCCGCCGCTATTTTGCTAATTTTGGCAAGGTCTGCTTGGGCAATTGAAGTTGAACCGAATGATGATTCGAGTCAAGCAAATCAATTTGTGCTGGATACTTTAGATTTGGTCTACAAAAACGTAGGACAACTTAACAAAGGCAGCGATGTCGATTTTTTTAAAGTGACAAACAGTTGTTTAAAATACACCGATAAAACAACTGAACATGCAAAAGGCGCGTGTGTTAAATATAAAGTAACGGGCGAAAAATTCACCGTATCAGAAGAAAAAAGTTTAACTGCCTCAACGCCCGTTTATTATAGTTACCCAACCGATATTTCGGTTTCTTTTACCTGTAACAGTCGTGCTTCGCAAAGTCCAAGTGGCTGGTATTTAGGTATTCATGATATAAGTGGCGTGTTACAAAATACTTACCAAATTAAACCAGATGATTGTTTAACAGGCGCAAGCACCGCGAAAGGTCCTTATAGTGTTAAGTTTCCGATGGTTTTGCCAACGGGCGCAATCGCGCAACAAGATAGTTATGCGTTTTTATTGCCATCAACTACCACACTTCCAGTGAATGCCAGCGATTACGTTTCTATCGTTGCCGACTGTCACATTCCCGTCTACAACACTAATAGAACCGATCCATTAAATCCTATTGTCACAGTTAATGATGTGGTGAAGGCAACACCTGCTACACAAGCAGAAATTACTGCTATAAGCACTGAAACGGCGGCAGGGCAAGCCGCTCTTACGCAAACCAAAGCCGATTTAGCGGCTGCAGATTTTGTGTTAATTGGTGCAAATGCACAAATTTCAGACATCACAGACGCACTCGCTTTAACAACCGACATCGTAAAAAGTGCCGTTTCTAATTCCACACCCGA
>CANKON010000170.1 GCA_947484105.1 Methylococcaceae bacterium
GCAGGTGCGGTATTCGTTGAAAAACGGGTATGGAAAAATAACGTACTGATTTCGTGGTCAATATCGTACAAATCTTTGAAATACGGAATAACTTCGCCCGAATTCAAACGCCCTTTATAAACTTGGGTGCGTGAACTCATCGAAAGGGGATAAAAACCTGCTAATTCTGGACGTGTAAAACCTTCAACCTCAATCGTCACTAATGCTTTTTGAATAAGCGATTCAAATTCTTCATGTGTCGCATTTTTCAAATTTTCAGGGCGACCAAAAATAAATTGTTCAATCGGTAATTGCGCTTTCACTGCGGCATCGTTAATAACGGCGTTATCTACAGGAATTACGCGACGTTCAATTAACGGTAAATCAAATTCTGCAAAATGACGTTCGACAAGTTCATTTGCTGCTGAATCATAATGCGCGTGGTCTTCAGGAAAAAAGAAATTTGCAACGCCAAATTGACCGAGTTCTAAATTTGGATTATTTGTGAGTTTGCGGAAAAATTTCAATGACAAATCGATATTCACACCTGCGCCATCACCGACACCTTCAGCGCTCATGCCGCCACGATGCGGAATTGTGCATAATGCTTGGTGCGATTTAACTAATAAATCGTGCGTTTGCAGACTGCGTTTGTGGGTAATAAAACCAACACCGCAACTGTCTTGCGACTTTGCCGCGTCATAAAGCAACGGTTGTGAATTGCTTGTTTGGAGTTTTTTTGTCATGAATTTAAACCTATATTCTTTTTTACATTGCGCTTTTGCAATGGCTAAGTATTTGTTTTAGTTAAGGCTAGTGAAAATTCGCCGATTTTAACATACATTGACAAAATCGTGTTTCTGTTTTCTACGATTTAACGAGTTCATCCTGAATAACACGCTGCCAACGTTTGCTGCATTTTTTCTAAGCCCAATTTTCGTGTCAATTTGATATTATTTTCGGGAATTGCTTCGGGATTTGGATAATTTTCTAACGCTTTTTCTAAACTGTGTTCACGTAATAAGTGCAGCATCGGATACGGTGAACGATTCGTATAATTTGCGGCATCGTTTTCAGTCGAACCGTCAAAACAATAATTCGGATGAAAACTCGCCAACTGATAAATCCCTTCGTAATCTTCAACTTCAAGCAACCGCTCTGCAATTTCGACAAAATCTAAATACTCGTCAAAATCCGCAAACGCTTTTGTGTAAATCAATAATGTAGTTTCAAGCGTTTCGTTTTCATCCAAACGCGCACATTCATCGAGCAAATTTTCTAAACACGTTTCAACGTCAGTTGGATTTTCGACAGCAAAATGAATGCCACCATTATCAAAAACACGTTTTGCAAACGGGCAAATGTTGTGAGCAATCACAACGGATTCGAGCCATTTTTTGGTTTCGTCTATATGTTTCATACTAATTTTTCACCTCGTGCTAATTTCGGTAACGCTCCTTCAAGTCCCATTGCGCCACGCATAACTTTATTTTTTAATGGTTTCACACGTTCGGCTAAACCTAATCCTAAATTGCGTAAAAATTTCAGCGGCAAAATTTCATTGCTAAACGCCTGATAAAACACGTCCATCACGGTCATCATTTTTAAATTTTCAGTGCGACGCATTTTTTCGTAACGTTTCAAAACGCTTTCGTCTGAAATGTTTCGTCCTTGTTGCACGGCTTCTAAAATCACTTCTGCCAACGCTGCCGCATCAAGCAAGCCGATATTTACGCCTTGTCCCGCAAGTGGGTTAATCGTGTGCGCCGCGTCGCCCACTAACGCCACCCCATGTTTAACGTAATGTTGTGCGTGGCGGCGGGTTAATGGAAAACTGGTTTGTGCAATCACGCGGGTCACTTCGCCTAATTCATCAGGGAACGTCGTGGTTAATTCATTTTTCAAATCATCATTCGATAAAGATTGCAGACGTTTCACTTCGTCGGGTGAGTTATACCAAACAATCGAACCAAAATTACCCGTCAACGGTAAAAAGGCTTGAGGTCCTGACGCAACAAAACGCTGCCAAGTAATATCTTGTTGTTCGTAAGCCGTTTCAATGTAAATCACTAGCGCGTGTTGTTCATAATCCCAACTCGTTATGCCAAGTCCAACGCTTTGACGAATTTTCGATTGTGCGCCGTCTGCAGCAACCAATAATTTTGTGGTCAACGTTCGACCGTTATTTAAAACCAATTCACTGTTGTCAGAATTTGAATAATTCAACGTTTCAATTCGTGCTGGACATATCAATTCGATATTTTCAAATTCTTGCAAACGTTCTAGTAATGCTAATTGTGTCACGCGATTTTCGACAATGTAGCCGAGTTCGCTGTGTCCAATATCGTCGCTGCAAAATTCGGTATCGCCCGCAGTTTCCCAAACTCGCATTCGTTTGAATGGACATAAGCGGCGATTTTCAATACCTTGCCACGCGCCCACCGTTTCTAAAATAGTCTTTGACGCAATACTTAACGCAGAAACTCGCAAATCATGAGGTTGTTCTGGTGAAAAAGCTTGCGGAAATTCGTTTTCAATAACGGCGATTTTCAAATTACTACCACCTAAACAACACGCCACCGCTGCGCCCACCATTCCGCCACCGACAATGACGACATCAAATTGTTCTTTCATAACTGCTCGCTTATTCGTTAAATCAAAAATGATGACGCATTCTAGGATAATCCTTGCCTATAATGCGAACTTTCAATTTTTCAAAACAGATTTTTATGACTGATTTCAAATTAAGTTGTCCAACGCCTTTGCATTATGAACAAATTGTTTTGGCGCATGGTGGCGGCGGACGGTTAATGCAACAGCTTTTAGATTCAACGGTTCAGCCGATTTTCAAAAATCCACTTTTAGAACAAAAAACCGATTGTGCGGTCTTTCAAATGGGTGAGCAAAAATTGGCATTTACAACCGATTCGTATGTTATCAATCCTGTATTTTTTGCAGGAGGCGATATTGGAAAATTGGCGGTTTGTGGCACGTTGAATGATTTGGCAATGAGTGGCGCGAAACCGTTGTATTTGAGTTGTGGATTGATTTTAGAAGAAGGTTTTGCAATTTCAGATTTGAAACGTATTTTAGAATCCATGCAAAAAACCGCGCAAAATTCAGGCGTTTCAATTGTGACGGGCGACACAAAAGTGGTTGATAAAGGTAAAGGTGATGGAATTTATATCAATACGTCGGGCGTTGGTTTGGTTTCGCCAACTGTACAAATCTCGCCGCAACGCATTCAAATCGGCGATAGCATCATTATTAACAGCGATATTGCGCGGCACGGTATGGCGATTATGTTGGCGCGTGAAGGCGTGGCGTTTGAAAGCCAAATTGAAAGTGATTGCGCCGATTTGTCGGGTTTAGTTCAAGAACTGATTGCCGCGAAAATTGATTTACATTGTTTGCGGGATTTAACGCGAGGCGGTTTGGCAAGTGGTTTATGGGAATTGGCGACGACTGCTAAACAGCGTTTTCACATTCAAGAAGCCAAAATTCCGATTCATGAAAACGTAAATAGCGCGTGTGAAATTTTAGGTTTTGATTCGCTTTATGTTGCAAATGAAGGGTGTTTTGTGGTGTTTGTCGCAGAAGAAGATACTGAAAAAACGTTGTTGATTTTGCGTGCAAATTCGCTTGGTTTTCAAGCACAAAAAATTGGAACGGTGACAAATGTAGATAAAAATGGCGCGGTGGTTTTAGAAACCATAATGCGAACAGAGCGGCAATTAATGTTGTTAAGTGGTGAGCAATTGCCGCGCATTTGTTAAATTCAAGCTGATAATCAACGGAGTAAAAATTATATGTTACCGATTACTTTTGTTGCCCAAGCAATACTTTCGATATAAGCATTTCCAATTTTCGCTTCATCGACATCACCAAATGTAATCGCGTCTGTATCCCAACGCTCATAACCCAAAACACAATGTAATGCCTCGCCACCGATACCTTTATGATGCAAAATTGCTTCAATGGTATTGTCATCTAGTGGTAAATTTCCAAGCGCATCTTCGAGTGAAATGTCCAAAATGCTGTCTAGGGATGACAGCATTCCGATCAAAAAGAAATTAGACGTTTTGTGTCCCGTAGTTCGAGCTAACAATTCGCACATTTTTCCTCGAATCAACGCATTTTGCATTACAACAACAGGTTTATCTGATAACGATGACAACATTAAAA
>CANKON010000171.1 GCA_947484105.1 Methylococcaceae bacterium
TGAAATGCGGTCTACCAAAAAGCAAAAATACAATTCTTTTTTAATGTCCGTTCCCGCTTCGATGTACAAACGGTTGCAGATTTTTCCTGCTGCGCCAGTTTGATGCGTCACTAAACGTTTGCCGAGCAAGGCTTCTGCGGCGGCTTGGACTTCGTCGTGCGTTTTGCAAACTTTGATGCCACCCGCTTTGCCGCGTGCACCCGAATGAATTTGAGCTTTTACCACCCAAATGTGACCACCGATTTCTCTAGCGCGTTGCACCGCATCTTCAGGGCTGTAGGCTAAACCACCTTCGGCGATTTTTACGCCATAGTCACTTAATAATTCTTTGGCTTGATATTCATGAATATCCATTTGTTTCCTCTTGAGTTGAAATGAGATTAACTGGTATAAACCAATCAGCATTATAAAGCCTTACAAACAAGTTTGGAGAAACGAGATGACAATTGAAATTTTGAGTAGCGTTTTAGGCTGGGCAACAGTCATTAACTTGAGCATCGTGACGGTGTGGTTTTTGGTATTCACGTTTTATCACGATGGCGTATTTCGATTGCATAGCAAATGGTTTAAGTTGTCGGAAGAAAAATTCGACACCATTCACTATGCAGGGATGGCTTTTTATAAATTAGCAACGTATTTGTTTAATCTCGTGCCGTTTTTAGCAATACAGATTGTAACTTAACGTGTTTTTGCGGCAATCGCTTCGGCTGCACGCACGACGTTATTTGCCATACGTTCAGACGCGGCATCAATTAAACGACCATCTAACGCTGCCGCGCCTTTGCCTTGTGCAGCGGCTTCTTTGAGAGCTTCCAAAATACGTTTTGCTTTGTTCACTTCAGCTTCAGGTGGTGTGAAAACGTCATTTGCCAACGCAATTTGTGAAGGATGAATTGCCCATTTACCTTCACAACCCAACGCCGCCGCACGTTTCGCACCCAAAATATAACCGTCAGGGTCTTTAATATCACCAAATGGACCATCAATTGGACGCAAACCATAAGCACGGCACGCCACAATCATTCTACTCAAAGCAAAATGCCATTGATCACCTGGGTAATCAGGATTCAAACCACCGATGTTCACGGTTCTTGCACGATTACTTGCCGCATAATCCGCCACGCCAAAATGCAACGCTTCCAAACGTCCGCCAATTGCGCCTTGTTTCGCAATATCTTCCACATTTGCCATGCCCAACGCGGTTTCAATTAACGCTTCAATACCGATTTTGTTTTTCAAACCCTGTTGCATTTCGAGTTGATTCAAAATTGATTCAACCATATAAACGTCACCATAAACGCCCACTTTTGGAATCAAAATGGTATCGATTTTACTGCCTGCTTGTTCGACCAAATCGACCACATCACGCACCATGTATTGCGTGTCTAAACCATTTATACGCACAGAAACCGTAATCCCGTGACCAGCCCAATCCAAATCGTTAATCGCTTCGATTACGTTTTTACGCGCTGTCAATTTATCATCTGGCGCAACGGCATCTTCCAAATCTAAAAAAACAACATCAACGCCGCTTTTTAAGGCTTTTTCAAAAAATTCTGGACTGGTTCCAGGTAAGGCTAATTCACAGCGTTGAACACGTTGAACATTCGCTGTATATAAAGTGTGACTCATTGCGTTTTTTCCTTTGGAGTGAAAATAAAAATTCCAGCGTTAAAACTGAAAGGGAACTTGAAATTAAAACCTTGTCATTCTACTTTTGAAGTTTTCAAAGTCAATTTATACGAAGAATTTTTACGCCCTCCTTTATTATCAGTTGCAATTTTTTGTGAATGTATTTTTCAACATTACAATTTTGTATCAAAATTGGAAACTATCAATCAATAAATAGCCCTATTGTTAATGAAATGAAGCGTCTGTATAGTACGCTCCAAGTTAGTTATTTACATTTTTTCACACCACCCAAAGGAACATTATCATGACTACTTTCACTAGAGACTTATTGATTAGCTTGATGTTTATTGTTGGAATTGTTGGTTTTATTTCAGGTGAATTCATCATTTCAACCGTGTTATTTGCATCGGCAGCGATTTTCAGCAACGTGTATTTGAATCGCCAATTTTACAGTTAAAAAATTGCTCCAAACTTTCCACCTCCTGATATTGCAACAAACATTGACTCCTCATTGTCCTGTTTGACCTCTCGCTCCTATTGCCGAATGCAATAGGAGCTTTTTTTTGCTTGTCATTATCGCTAACGCGCTAAAATGGCGACCTTTACAACTTCTAAAAACAAAAAATCATGCGTACATCTACCTTCCCTTTAAATACTGTCAAAGAAACGCCGTCCGATGCTGAAATTATCAGCCATCAATTGATGATTCGCGCGGGCTTAATTCGCAAACTCGCCTCAGGTTTATACACTTGGTTGCCACTGGGTTTGCGCGTATTACGAAAAGTCGAACGCATTGTGCGTGACGAAATGGAAAAAGCAGGCGGTTTAGAAGTGTTAATGCCTGGTTTACAACCTGCTGAATTGTGGCAAGAAACAGGTCGTTGGGATCAATACGGTGCAGAACTTGCGCGTTTGAAAGATCGTCACGGACGCGATTTTTGCCTCGGTCCGACACACGAAGAAATCATTACCGATTTGGCGCGTTACGAAATCAAAAGTTATAAACAACTTCCGATTACTTATTTTCAAATTCAAACTAAATTCCGCGACGAAATTCGTCCTCGTTTTGGTGTGATGCGTGCGCGTGAATTTATTATGAAAGATGCGTATTCGTTCCATTTGACCGAAGAAAGTTTGCACGAAACTTACGATGTAATGTACCGCGCTTACACGTCGATTTTCACGCATTTTGGGTTGAAATTTCGCGCGGTGATTGCCGATTCTGGTTCAATTGGCGGTGCGGTTTCACATGAATTTCACGTTTTAGCCGATTCGGGCGAAGATGCCATTGCCTTCTCAACGGAAAGTGAATACGCGGCAAATGTTGAAAAAGCCGAAGCGGTTATGCCAACAACGGCGCGTCCTGCGGCAACACATGCAATGTCACAAATAGATACGCCCAATCAACACAGTATTTCAGACGTGTGCGAATTTTTAAATATTGCTGCGACCCAGTGTTTGAAAACCTTAATTGTGCGCGGCACGCAAGAAGGCGAATTAGTGGCACTACTTGTTCGCGGCGACCACGAATTAAACGAAATCAAAGTTGAAAAACTCGCAGGTGTGGCATCGCCGCTGCAATTTGCCAACGAAGACGAAATTTTACACGCTTGCGGCTGTAAACCAGGTTCGATTGGCGCAATCGGGTTGAAAATGCCCATGATTGCTGACCGTAGCGTCACAACCATGGCGGATTTTGTTTGCGGTGCAAATCAAGACGGCAAACATTATCAAAATGTAAATTGGGAACGCGATTTACCGTTGCCACCGATTGCGGATATTCGCACCGTTGTCGAAGGCGACATTAGTCCAGATGGAAAAGGTACGTTGACAATCGCTCGCGGTATCGAAGTGGGTCACATTTTCCAACTCGGCACCAAATACAGCGAAGCCATGAAAGCGGGAATCATCAACGAAGGCGGCAAAAACCAAATCATGATAATGGGCTGTTACGGCATTGGAATTTCACGGGTCGTGGCAGCGGCAGTTGAACAAAATCACGATGGCAAAGGCATTATTTGGCCTGTGAATCTTGCGCCCTTTCAAGTCGCAATTTGTCCCATGAATATGCACAAATCCGAACGTTTGCGCGAAGCGACTGAAAATCTTTATCAAGAATTAGTAGATGCTGGGATTGAAGTGTTGCTTGATGACAGAAAAGTTCGGGCAGGTTTTATGTTTTCCGACATGGATTTAATCGGGATTCCACATTTATTGGTCATGGGCGACAAAGGCTTGGATGCAGGAACAGTTGAATATAAAGGTCGTACTGATGAACAAGCCGAAGATATTTCAATGAGCGATATTTTGAAATTCTTGAAAGCGAAATTGGATTAAAAAAAAGGGCGGATTTAAAATCCGCCCTTTTTTTATGCAATCAATTTCAGATATTTTTGATACAACGATTCTTTGTCTTCAACGTGTTTAGCGTCTTTGCTGATGCAATCGACAGGACACACTTCAACACATTGTGGCACATCGTGATGTCCCACACATTCAGTACATAATTCTGGGTTAATAA
>CANKON010000172.1 GCA_947484105.1 Methylococcaceae bacterium
ACCGCAAGTTTTGCAGGGCAACAAGATACTTATTTAAACATTCGCGGTGAAGCGGCATTGCTCGAATCTTGCAAACGCTGTTTCGCTAGTTTATTCACTGACCGCGCGATTCATTACCGCGTAGATCAAGGTTTTGACCACTTCAAACTCGCGTTATCAATTGGTATTATGAAAATGGTGCGCTCGGATTTATCAGCAAGCGGCGTAATGTTTTCGTTAGACACCGAATCAGGGTTTAGCGACGTAGTATTTATTACAGGCGCTTACGGTTTAGGTGAAAATGTGGTGCAAGGCGCGGTTGATCCTGACGAATTTTATGTGCATAAACCAACCTTTGAACTTGGATACCGCGCTGTTTTGCAACGAACCTTGGGTGCAAAAAAAATCAAAATGATTTACAGCGACCAAGGCACCCGAGAATCGATACACAATATCGTCACCTCAAATGAAGAACGAAATCGGTTTTGTATTACCGATGCGGACGTGTTGAAACTTGCTGATTACGCGATAAAAATCGAAAAACATTACAGCGCGAAAGCAGGAAAAACCAAACCAATGGATATGGAATGGGCGAAAGATGGGCTTGATGGCAAGCTATACATTGTTCAAGCACGTCCTGAAACCGTCGTTTCACAATTACGCGGCATGATATTAGAGCAATACGCGCTCAAAGAATCTGCGGTACCGATTATCACGGGACATTCCGTTGGCAGTAAAATCGCCACAGGCAACGCACGGATTATTGAAAATGCCCAACAACTCGGCGATTTCAAAGCAGGCGATATTTTGGTTGCCGATATGACCACGCCCGATTGGGAACCTGTGATGAAAATCGCGTCGGCAATTGTCACAAACCGCGGTGGTCGTACTTGTCACGCTGCCATTATCTCGCGTGAATTGGGTGTTCCAGCGGTGGTTGGTTGTGAAAATGCCACGACTACAATTAAAAATAATACGCCCATTACCGTTTCTTGTGCAGAAGGTGATGTCGGAAAAGTGTATGCAGGAACGTTAGAATTTAATGTTGAAACAACGGATTTGTCAGGATTGAAACGTCCAAAAACTAAAATCATGCTCAACATTGCAAATCCTGAAGTGGCGTTTAAAACAAGCTTTTTGCCGAATGATGGAGTGGGGTTGATGCGGATGGAATTCATCATTACCGAATACATCAAAGCACATCCAATGGCGTTGATTCACCCAGAACGCGTGCAAGACGCTAATGAACGTGAACAATTGGCGAAATTAACCCGTAATTACGCTACGCAACAAGAATTTTTTATCAGTAAATTAGCGGAGGGCGTTGGCACCATTGGCGCGGCGTTTTATCCCAAACCTGTTGTGGTGCGAATGTCGGATTTCAAAACCAACGAATACGCGACTCTTTTAGGCGGCAAGTGGTTTGAATTTGACGAAGAAAATCCAATGATTGGTTTTCGGGGCGCATCACGTTATACCCATCCTGCTTATGCCGAAGGGTTTGCGTTGGAATGCGCGGCAATGAAACGCATCCGCGACGATATGGGATTAACCAATGTGATTTTAATGATTCCATTTTGTCGGCGGGTTCAAGAAGCCAAAAAAGTGTTGAATTACATGGAGAAATTGGGCTTGAAGCGCGGTGAAAATGAACTACAAATTTATGTCATGTGCGAAATTCCCAATAACGTGATTTCGATTGATGCGTTTTCAGAACAGTTTGACGGCTTTTCGATTGGCTCGAATGATTTGACGCAATTGACGTTGGGCGTTGATCGCGATTCGGCGATTTTGGCAGAAGATTTTGATGAACGCGACGAGGGCGTAAAAGAGATGATTCGGCTTGCGGTGACGGGTTCAAAACGTAATGGCAAACATTGTGGATTATGCGGACAAGCACCGTCAGATTACCCTGAAATGGCACAATTTTTGGTAGAAATCGGCATTGATTCGATGAGTTTAAATCCTGACACAGTGTTGAAAACGACGCAATTGGTATTAGAAACAGAAGCAAAATTGGCAGGTAAAAAGTGATTTATTATTGGCGAGCAATGATGGGAATTGTGGGACGCGAATTAAGTCGTTTTGTCACGCAACGTGAACGGTTTATTTCAGCGTTAGTACGTCCTTTGGTTTGGTTATTTGTGTTTGCGGCAGGATTTCGAGCCGCATTAGGGCTAGCGATTACGCCACCTTATGAAACGTATATTTTGTACGAAGTCTATATCACGCCAGGTTTGATTGGCATGATTCAGCTGTTTAACGGAATGCAAAGTTCGTTGTCGATGGTGTATGACCGTGAAATGGGTAGTATGCGAATTTTACTGGTCAGTCCCTTGCCCCGCTGGTTTTTGTTGCTGAGTAAATTGTTGGCAGGCACAGGCGTTTCGATTTTGCAGGCATATGTTTTTTTAGGGATTGCTTATGCCTACGACATTCGCCCGCCGCTTGAAGGTTATTTGTGGGTGATTTTTCCGCTGATTTTGTCAGGCTTGATGCTGGGCGCGTTAGGACTTTTGCTGTCGTCATTTATTAAGCAGCTTGAAAATTTTGCAGGTGTGATGAATTTTGTCATTTTTCCATTATTTTTTATGTCTACGGCGTTGTATCCGTTATGGAAAATGAAAGAATCAAGCGAGTTTTTATATTTGTTGGCGCAATACAATCCCTTTTCACAAGCGGTCGAGCTGATACGTTTTGCGCTTTATGGACAATTTAATTCGTTTGCATTGGCTTATACGGCAGGAGCTTTTGTGATATTTATGGTGGCGGCAATTATTGGCTATAACCCGTCAAAAGGAATGATGACGCGCAAGGGTTAAGCGGTTAAAATGCCGATGCGCTCAAACGGGCCAGCATGAAAAATAATAACAATCAAAAATAAAAAAGTGAGGATACGATGAGTGAAGAAAACGTGAATGAAGCAGTTGAAACTCCAGTGGCTGAAACACCTGCTCCCGAAGCGGCAAAAGTTGAAACGGTTACAGCTGAACCAAAAACAAATCCACTTGCTGGTTTTTTGGCTTTAAAAGAAAGTAACGCAAATATGTTTTATGGCATTATCGGCGGCGTGGGTGCGATTGTTGTGGCATTATTGGCACTCGGATTTGGCAGCGGTGATGAAGTTTTGAAAAAAACGGATACGCAAAGTATCGCATCTGGACAAAAATACACATTGAAAAGTCCAAATGCGGCGGCAGAAGATGGCGAACAAACAATTATTCGGTTAGTGGCAACACCAGGCGCAATAGCTGCGTTTGATGATGACGAAACTAAAAGCGAAGAATGTCGTAAATTCCCTGAAGGTACGCACGTTATAGTCTTAGATAAACAAGAGATGAGTAGCGTAGTGTATGCGAAAGTTCAAATCGATGAAGATGTCTGTAATGGGACAATTGGTTGGGTTTTAGCAATTAATCTTTAAAAATTTTATGAAAATGGTTGACGAGTTGATGATTTTTTCTTACTATATGTAAATCGTTTCAAACATTGAAACGCGGGAATAGCTCAGTGGTAGAGCACAACCTTGCCAAGGTTGGGGTCGCGAGTTCGAATCTCGTTTCCCGCTCCAAATTTTAAGCCGCGAAATTCGCGGCTTTTTTGTTTATCTTCTTTTATGTATTTTGGCTGCGTAGCAAATCGGTTATGCAGTGGCCTGCAAAGCCATCTAGAGCGGTTCGACTCCGCTCGCAGCCTCCAATTTGCCGATGTAGCTCAGTTGGTAGAGCAACTGATTCGTAATCAGTAGGTCGCAGGTTCGACTCCCGTCATTGGCTCCAGCAAAATCAAGCCCTGCGAGCAATTTCTGCTACAGGGCTTTTTTGCTCATGTAGTAAATTTGCAGTAAGAATTGCCGAATTCCCTGCATAACCAGATAAATGATTAGGAGAAAGATGAGCATAGCGTCTCACCATTTCAACATCAGACCATCCACCCAATTCTTGTAACACATGAATAGGCGTACCATTTTGAATATGCCAACTAGCCCATGTGTGCCGCAAATCGTGCCAACGAAAATCTTTAATGTCGGCACGTTTTAACGCATTACGCCACGCAGTATTATTCGCCCATTCAACAGGCTGTCCTTTGTATGTGAATACATAGGTTTCGTTTTTACCAATTTGTAAACGAATAGCCGCTAACGCATCGTTGTTTAAT
>CANKON010000173.1 GCA_947484105.1 Methylococcaceae bacterium
AATCGCGTAATCCTTATAATCGTTTCCGTTGATCAATTTGTGGTGCATGATTTCCGAAACGACTTGCGTCGCTTCGACTTCATCATTTTTATGCGCCAAAACACGCAATGGTTCCCCGTGTTCCAATTGACTCCAAAGGCGTTTTTCAAAAGTGTGCGGATTGTTAGCAATTAAATGATTCGCGACTTTTAAAATGCGTCCTGTTGAACGGTAATTTTGTTCGAGTTTAATCACGTTTAAACGCGGAAAATCGGTTTGCAATTGCGCTAAATTTTCAGGTTGTGCGCCGCGCCACGCATAAATGGATTGGTCATCATCGCCCACAACCGTAAATTTTGCCAACGCGCCAACCAGTAATTTCACGAGCTGATATTGCGTTAAATTGGTGTCTTGATATTCATCCACGAGTAAATAACGAAGCCGATTTTGCCATTTTGTTAAAACATCAGGATTAGATTGAAATAGTAAAACGGGTTTTAAAATTAAATCATCAAAATCGACCGCATTGTAAGAATGCAAACAACGTGTGTAATCGGCGTAGATTTGAGCGATTTCCAAATTTAGAGGCAAATTTTCAGAAATCATTGCTTGTTCAGGCGTGATAAAAGCGTTTTTCCATTGCCCAATTTTTGCAGCGAATTGTTCAACTTGTTTGGTGTCGTAATCACCGATTTTTTGCGTAAGCAGACTTTTTAAAACGGTGATTTTGTCATATTCATCAAATAACGTAATCGCCGCTTTATAACCTAACGCTTTGTGTTCTTTGCGAAGAATATCTAAGCCCAAAGAATGAAACGTTGAAACACGCAAACCGTGACTTTGCGAACCATGAAGTAATTTTGAAACGCGACTTTGCATTTCCCGCGCGGCTTTATTTGTGAAAGTCAAAGCGGCGATATTTCGTGCGGGCAAACCTTGTTTAACTAAATACGCAATTTTTTCGGTAATCACGCGCGTTTTGCCACTTCCCGCTCCCGCTAAAACTAAAAGCGGCTGGTCAATTTGTTTGACTGCCGCTTGTTGCTCTGGATTTAAACCTTTCATTTAACGGTGTGTGAAAATTGAACCATCATCGCTATGAGGATCATTCATCTCCGATAACACGATTTCAGTAGGTTCAATCAATTTTGAAATTTGTTTTTCTTGATTTTCAACTGTCTTTTCTGACACATTTTGTGAGTCTTTTATACCAGAATAATTGATCATTCCTTTTGCCATTGAACGTAATTCTTTTTTGTCTTCGGCGACTTCAAATGCTTCTTCGTAACAGATTTTGTGTTGCATCAACAGTTCAAATAGCGATTGATCAAAACTTTGCATGCCAGTTTCACGCCCGTTAATAATCAATTCTTTGAATCGTTGCAACTCGCCACGTCGTAACGCCTCTGTCACTTGTGGTGTTGCCAATAAAACTTCGGTAATAACGTTATTATTGCCATCATTGCCATTCAACGTTTGTTGCGAAACAATGCCCAATAAACACCGACTTAATTCAATACGAATCCGAATGTGCGCTTCATCGGCAAAAAATCCGAGAATTTTTTCAATCGCTTGCTCTGCATCACGGGCTTGAATAGTTGACAAGCAAAGACGATTTGCATCGACAATTTTAATGACTTCTTGAACTATTTCGGCGGATTTCATTTCACAAATTCCGACGACATTAGGCGATTGTTGCAAAGCGTGTTTCAACGCCGTTTCAAAAGAGTCGGTATCAATTCCCACTTCACGTTGCGTCACAATACAACCCGCATGGGCGTGCATAAATTCCATCGGATCGTCAATAACGATAATGTGACCATTACTGTTTTGGTTTCGATATTGAATTAAAGAATGGAATGAAGTCAATCGCTCAGAATTTGACCCAACGAACAAAATTAAGCCACGTTTTTCCATGACTAATTTTTTTAAAATGGTTGGCAAATTTAAACTATTAATGTCAGGAATTTCATATCGAATGCGATGTAAAACCATCGCGGCGGCATCACGTTGAATAAACGCACTGACACGAAAATGCCCTATTTTTGGCACTCCAATTGCGAATTGGCATTCTTTGGTTCGATGAAATTCTTCTTTATGGTGAACGTCCATAATGCTTAAAACTAGTGCAAGCGTTTGTTCTTTAATTAACGGCGTTTTAGACACTTCGACTAATTCACCATCGATTTTCATGGTTGGCGCACGTCCCGCCGTAATAAATAAATCGAATGAATTTTTTTGCACCATCAGTGCAAGTAACGCATTAAAATCCATAACGATTTCCTAGCGGAACATGTCTTTGTTGACGGCTTTTACTGCCGCTTGCTGTGCAGTGACTAGTCCTTTGTCAACCAATTCTTTCATATTTTGATCAAGTGTTTGCATACCATCACCGCGCCCCGTTTGAATTGCTGAATACATTTGAGCCACTTTCGCTTCACGAATTAAGTTTCTAATCGCAGGAGTCCCCACCATAATTTCATGTGCGGCAACCCGTCCGCCTCCTACTTTTTTCAATAGCGTTTGTGAAATAACCGCTTGCAACGATTCCGAAAGCATCGAGCGAATCATGTCTTTTTCAGCAGCAGGAAATACGTCAATAATACGGTCAATGGTTTTTGCAGCCGAGGTCGTATGCAGCGTACCAAATACCAAATGCCCTGTTTCCGCAGCGGTTAACGCAAGGCGAATTGTCTCCAAATCTCGCATCTCGCCGACTAGAATAATGTCGGGATCTTCACGCAATGCCGAGCGTAATGCTTCGTTAAATCCCAGCGTATCACGATGCACTTCACGTTGGTTAATAAGACAACGTTTGCTTTCGTGAACAAATTCGATGGGATCTTCAACAGTCAAAATATGCGCGTAATCGTTATTGTTGATGTAGTTAATCATCGCCGCGAGAGTTGTTGATTTGCCCGAACCTGTTGGACCTGTCACCAAAATCATGCCACGCGGTTTTTTACATAATTCTTGAAAAAAGAAGGGAGCTTTCAATTGTTCTAAACTTAAAACTTCTGACGGAATTGTCCGAAAGACCGCCGCCGCCCCCCGTCCTTGATTAAACGCATTTACCCGAAATCGAGCAACGTTTGGCAGCGCAAATGAAAAATCGGTTTCTAAAAATTCTTCGTAATCACGGCGTTGTTTATCGCTCATGATGTCATAAATTAAGCCATGAACTTCTTTATGATCCAGCGCAGGAACGTTAATTCGGCGCATATCGCCATCCACACGAATCATTGGAGGCAAACCCGCTGACAAATGTAAATCTGACGCATTATTTTTGTAAGAAAAGGTGAGTAATTCTGCAATATCCATAATTTTCAAAACCGAGTTAAGTTGAAAGACTGTAAAATGAAAACGTATTTTTTTACTTAATTTTAAAGCTGCCTATTATGCCTACAATCGCCAACAACCTTAAACAAATTAACGCGCGAATGCGTCACGCCGAACAAATTTATCATCGTGCTGAAAATTCGGTGCAATTACTCGCAGTCAGTAAAACGAAGCCGACTTGTGCAATTGTCAGCGCATATCAAGCAGGACAACGGAATTTTGGTGAAAATTATGTGCAAGAAGCGTTGAATAAACAACGGGAATTGGGAGCATTTGACATAACCTGGCATTTCATTGGCGCGATTCAATCGAATAAAACGAAAGTGTTAGCCACACATTTTGATTGGATTCATTGCGTTGAAAGTTTGAAAATCGCACAACGTTTGAGTTCGCAACGTCCCGATTTTTTGTCACCGCTAAACATTTGTGTGCAAGTCAATATCAGTCATGAAGACACTAAATCGGGCATTAAACTCGACGAGTTAGACGATTTAATAACAGAAATTTCGTCATTACCCAATATCGCATTACGCGGTGTAATGGCAATTCCCGCGCCAGAAATTGATTTTGCAATGCAGCGGGAACCATATCGAAAATTAGTAGCGGCGGTGAAAACATTAAATAATATAAATTTGAATACGTTTTCATTTGGAATGTCAGACGACTTAGAAGCGGCGATTTCCGAAGGTTCAACGCTCGTTCGGATTGGAACGGCGTTGTTTGGAAGTCGCAATTATGATTAAAACGTTGCCGCTAATTGTGCGCTTGCCAGTTCTGCTACGGTTTTTCCAGTATGTTGACCAATGATTTGA
>CANKON010000174.1 GCA_947484105.1 Methylococcaceae bacterium
ATCGCGTCACCAATCACTTCAACGTTTGTAATTTGTTTATCAACGACAACATCGCGTGGCAAGGGCGCAACCATGTAACTTTCAACTTTGTAAGTATTGCCACGTTTGCTAAGTTCTAGTAATTTCACCACCGTTGTTGTGATGTCAATGCCTAGAACCGCCGTCTGCTGCTCACCCATCATCGAAAATTTAAAATCGAATTTTCCACTCGGTTTTTTTTGAAATGTATCGCTTAATTTTTCTAGCCAATTCATGATGTTTTTTTTCTAGTCCATTTGTACAAGACAGACGCGACAAGTCGCACCACTGCAATTACCAATCATAAAATTTGGCTAATGTGAACTGTTCACCTGCGGTGAGTATTAAGCCAATTTTCCATGACATTGTTTATATTTCAAGCCCGAACCACAAGGACAAGCATCATTTCGCCCAACGCTATCTTGAGTCAAACTGGTTGGCATTTCAACAAATGTGGGTTGTTCGGTACTCGAAATTGCTGATAAATGTTCGCCATCATGTTCAATTGTCGCTGTTGGAAGCGAATCAAGCGTACCGAATTCGGCATCTAATTCACGATCTAATTCACTTTTTTCTAAAGGAATTTTAAATAACAAACCCACGACTTCAAATTTAATTGTTTCTAGTAAATTCGTGAACATTTCAAAGGCTTCACGCTTATATTCTTGCTTGGGATCTTTTTGCGCGTAACCACGGAAATGAATGCCTTGACGCAAATAATCCATCGCGGCTAAATGCTCTTTCCAGTTATGATCTAACGCACGCAACATGAAGGTTTTTTCCACATTTCGTAACGTTTTTTCACCGATTACCACTTCTTTTTCAGCGTGATTGACTTCCAAAATATCGATAATTTTTTGACGCAAACCTTCTTCATGAAGTTTTTTATCTTTGTTTAGCAAATCTTGTACCGCAATCTCAACGCCAAATTCCAAACGTAAATGTTCTTCCAACCCCGTGATATTCCATTGATCAATCATTGTTTTTGCTGGAATGTAGAGCGAAATCATATTGTTGACCACGTCTTCACGAATCGCGCTGATGATTTCTGAAATATCTTCCGCGGCCATAATTTCACTACGTTGCGCGTAAATGACTTTGCGCTGATCATTCGCCACGTCGTCATACGCCAAAATTTCTTTGCGGATGTTGAAATTGTGCGCTTCAACTTTGCGTTGTGCGTTTTCAATTGAACGTGTGACCCACGGATGTTCAATGGCTTCGCCATTGCCCATGCCGAGTTTTTGCATCAAACCTGAAACACGTTCTGATGCAAAAATTCGCATCAAATCATCTTCGAGCGACAAGAAAAAGCGTGTTGAACCTGGATCGCCTTGACGACCAGAACGACCGCGCAATTGGTTATCGATACGGCGAGATTCATGACGTTCAGAACCAATAACGTGTAATCCACCACTTGCCACGACTTCGTTGTGACGATCTAACCACGCACCACGCACTTTGTCTTTTTCAGCCTGGGTTGCCTCGTCGCCTAGCGCGTGTAATTCGGCTTCTAAATTCCCACCTAAAACAATATCCGTTCCACGTCCCGCCATATTTGTCGCGATGGTGACGGCATACGGTTGTCCTGCTTGCTCAATAATATGCGCTTCGCGTTCATGCTGTTTTGCGTTTAAAACTTCGTGTTTGATACCTTGTTTTGTCAAAATACTTGACAACAATTCAGAATTTTCAATCGACGTTGTACCGACTAAAACAGGCTGTCCACGACTAACGCAGTCTTTAGTGTCATTCGCTACGGCTTGGTATTTTTCAGTAGAGGTCAAAAACACAACATCGCCTAAATCACGGCGAATCATGTTGCGATGAGTTGGAACGACAACGACTTCTAACCCATAAATTTTGTTTAATTCAAATGCTTCCGTGTCAGCAGTTCCTGTCATACCTGACAATTTTTCGTACAATCGGAAATAGTTTTGGAAGGTAATTGCCGCGAGGGTTTGATTTTCATTTTGAATTCGCACGCCTTCTTTCGCTTCAATGGCTTGATGTAAGCCTTCAGACCAACGACGACCTGGCATGGTGCGACCAGTAAATTCATCGACAATAATCACTTGATCATCTTTGACGATATATTCAACGTCACGTCTAAACAAAGCGTAAGCGCGTAACGCGGCACTCATGTAGTGCATCAAACGCAAATTACTTGCGTCGTATAAACTGGTTCCTTCTTGAATTAAGCCATTTTCTGCGAGCAAACGTTCAATGTTTTCATGACCTTCTTCGGTTAAATGAATTTGTTTAGATTTTTCGTCAACCGAATAATCACCTTCTTCATTTTCTTTGAGTTGTTTTTTGAGATGTGGAATGATGGCATTGATCTTGATATATAAATCGCTGGTATCATCAGTTGGACCTGAAATAATTAAAGGCGTTCTAGCTTCATCAATCAAAATAGAATCGACTTCATCGACAATTGCAAAATGCAAATCGCGTTGCACTTTATGTTCGAGCGTAAAAGCCATATTGTCACGCAAATAATCGAAACCAAATTCGTTATTTGTACCGTAAGTAATGTCGCAATTGTACGCGTGACGACGTTCATGTGCTTCCATTTGGCTTAAAATTACGCCCGTCGTCATGCCAAGAAAACTGTAAAGTTTGCTCATCGTTTCGGAATCGCGTTTCGCCAAATAATCATTCACGGTTACAACGTGAACGCCACGAGCAGGTAACGCGTTTAAATACGCCGCAAGCGTAGACATTAACGTTTTGCCTTCACCCGTTTTCATTTCAGCGATTTTGCCGTTATGCAAAATCATGCCACCAATCATTTGTACGTCAAAATGACGCATTCCAAAAACCCGTGTGGATGCTTCACGCACTGTAGCAAATGCTTCGGGTAATAAATGATTGAGTTTTTCGCCTTTTTCTAAACGCTCACGAAACGCTTGTGTTTTTCCTTGTAACTCTGCATCGGAGAGTTTTTCATATTCTGTAGACAGGGCATTGACTTTTTTAACCAACACTCTTTTCTTCTTAATCAGCCTGTCGTTGCGGCTACCTATAACTAATTTGACCAGTTTGCCCAGCATACTTTTTCCAATGTGAATTTAGTGAAAGTTTAACTAAAACGTGTGATTATATACTGACTGCTGTATTAGTGACAGTGCAAATCCAATCCTAAATATGACAAAAGATAATCAATTCAAGCTCCTTTTTAATCGTAATTAGTTGAAAATCGTCAATGAAACTTTCAGATAAAGCGTTATTAAAAAGTGACGCGAAAAAACGAAATACAGTAAAACGAGCAGGATAAATTCAAATATGACAAATGAAAATGAAATAGTACAAGCCCTGATTTGGACGGATAAAAGTTTAGACATTTTAGATCAACGCCAATTACCCAATGTGACACATTACGACAGTTATTCTGATGCACCAGGTGTTGCGGCGGCGATTGCATCTATGCGCGTTCGTGGTGCGCCAGCAATTGGAATTGCAGCGGCTTATGGCGTGGTTTTGTCAGTAAAACAACATTTAAAGTCTGGAAATTGGCAAACTGCTGTGGCTGCCGATATTGAAATACTCGCGCAATCACGTCCAACGGCTGTAAATTTGTTTTGGGCGTTAGATAAAATGAAAGCTGTTCTTGCTGAGAAACACGAGGATGTTTTAGCTGCTGTGACAGAATGTGCCATCACGATTCATGCCGACGATAAAGCGGCAAATAAAAAAATGGGCGAATTCGGAGCTGATTTAGTTGCAGGTGCAAAAGGTGTCATGACGCATTGCAACACGGGAAGTCTTGCTACGGGTGGTTACGGAACTGCGCTTGGCGTAATTCGCAGCGCGGTAGCACGAAATAAAAACTTAAATGTGTTTGCAGGTGAAACGCGCCCTTGGTTGCAAGGCGCACGTTTAACCGTTTGGGAATTATCGCAAGATGGTATTCCCGCAACGTTAATTGCTGATTCGGCAGCGGCATGGTTAATGAAATCAGGGAAAATTGATTGGATTATTGTTGGCGCAGATAGAATTGCTGCAAATGGTGATACCGCAAATAAAATTGGGACTTATTCATTGGCGACGTTGGCAAAACAACACGGTGTAAAATTTATGGTTGTTGCGCCAACATCAACAATTGA
>CANKON010000175.1 GCA_947484105.1 Methylococcaceae bacterium
AACACCTCCATGAGCGAATGTTCATCACCCAAAAAAGCCCCGAATTGCTGTGATGCCAATCGGGGCTTTTTTGATTTAAGCGCGTTCTTCTGCGCGTAACGTTAAAATTTCATAACCATCTTGTGTTACTAAAATCGTGTGTTCATATTGTGCCGACAAACTGTGATCTTTCGTTACTGCTGTCCAGCCATCGCCGAGTGATTTTGTGTGATGTTTGCCTTGGTTAATCATCGGTTCAATCGTAATAATCATGCCTGCTTCAAGTGCAATGCCTTCGCCCGCTATGCCGTAATGCAACACTTGGGGTTCTTCGTGAAAATTTCTGCCAATACCATGTCCGCAAAAATCTTCAACTACTGAATAGCGATTTTTTTCAGCGTGTTTTTGAATTGCGTTACCAATATCACCTAAGGTTGCGCCCGCTTTAACTTGTTCAATGCCTAAAAATAAAGATTCTCGCGCAATATCGCACAAACGTTGGGCGTGCGGAGCGACTTTGCCGACACAAAACATCATGCTGGTGTCGCCGTGAAAACCGTCTTTTATAACCGTAATATCAATGTTAATTATGTCGCCTGATTTGAGTTTTTTATCGCTTGGAATGCCGTGGCAAACTTGGTGGTTGATTGACGTACAAATTGATTTTGGAAAGCCGCGATAATCAAGTGGCGCAGGAATCGCTTGTTGGACGTTGACAATGTAATCGTGGCAAATATCGTTGAGTTCAAGTGTGGTTACGCCAACTACAACGTGCGGTGCAATCATATCTAACACGTCAGCGGCAAGTCTTCCTACAATTCGCATTTTTTCAATTTCAGCTTCGTTTTTTATGATGATGCTCATGGTTTCCAAGTTAAGAATTTAAAATTTGATAAAAAATGATTCTAACAGAGCGAACTTGTTGTCAAAAGGCGGATTCGTGAATTTGTCGGTATAATTGCCATAATTTAAAAATAAACACCGAGAAATTTTCATGAGCAAACACGCTGAAAACTTAATTTGGATTGATTTAGAAATGACGGGGTTACATCCCGAAGTAGATGTCATTATCGAAATTGCTACGATTGTGACCGATAAAAATTTAAACATTTTGGCGCAAGGTCCTGTGCTGGCGATTCATCAATCTGACGAAACGTTGGCGGCGATGGATGATTGGAATCAAGAACATCACGGAAAATCAGGTTTAATTGAGCGCGTGAAAGCTTCAACGGTGACAGCGGAACAAGCGGAAAAAGCGACGATTGAGTTTTTAAGCCAATGGGTTGATGCAGGACAATCGCCAATTTGTGGCAATAGCGTGGGGCAAGATCGCCGTTTTTTAGATAAATATATGAAAAATCTCGAAGCCTTTTTCCATTACCGTTGTATCGACGTTTCGACGTTTAAAGAATTGGCGGCGCGTTGGTGTCCTGAAATCAAAGAAGGTTTTAGCAAAGAATCGAGCCATCAAGCACTCGATGACATTATCGAATCGATTGAAGAATTGCGTTATTACCGTGAACATTTCATCAAATCATTTTAAAAAATGAATCAACTTATCGTGATTGCCATTGGTGGATCATTTGGTGCAGTAATGCGTTTTTTAGTCTCCACAGGGTTATATCAATGGCTCGGGCGCGGTTTTCCTTACGGCACATTACTTGTCAATGTCGTGGGTTCATTTTTAATCGGCTTACTCAGTGAAACGTTGATTTTGCAGCGTATCACGGTGGCTTTAGATTATCGCTCCGCGATTTTGGTCGGATTTATCGGCGCATTTACTACGTTTTCAACGTTCTCATTAGAAACGTTTTATCTGTTTGAACAAGGGCAAATCGGCAAAGCAGGTTTAAATATCGCGGTCAGTGTCAGCAGTTGTTTAGCGGCGGTTTGGCTCGGATTATTGTGCGGACGCGGGTTGTTTTGGTACAGCAACGGCGTTTTACAATTGCCAACCAGTTCAATTCCTTACGGCATGATGGTGATTAACACAATTGGCGCGTTATTGATTGGCATTGTGGCAGCATTATTGCTGCAAAAAATCGCACTTCCTGTTGAACAACGCGCGACACTTTTGGTGTTAATCATTGGCGCATATTTAACGTTGTCGGGTTTATATTTGATTTTATTTTTAATCGAACACGGTTTTTCTTTTGATTCACAAACGATTTTTATGCTCGGGCTTTTTGTCGCGAATAGCGTGTTTTGTAGCGGCACCATTGGGCTGGGTTTATGGCTCGGCAAACAAATTTAATTTTTATTTTTCTAAATAAGGTAATTTTTCAATGTTAGATGTTCAGTTATTTCGTAACGATTTAGATTTCGTTACCACTCAATTAAAAAAACGTAATTTTGCGTTCAATCCAGAAAATTACAGCGAATTAGAAGCGCGTCGTAAAGCGGTTCAAACGAAAACCCAAGAATTACAAAATGCACGTAACTCCAGCTCAAAAGCGATTGGTCAAGCTAAAGCCAAAGGCGACGATGTTCAACCGTTGCTGGATAATGTAGCGAATTTGGGCGATGAATTGAAAGCGGCTGAAACCGAATTAAACGAAATTCAAGGCGAACTTGATGCGTTGATGTCAGGCATTCCGAATTTGCTCGATGCATCTGTTCCCGAAGGCAAAAGTGAAGATGATAATGTTGAAATCAGTCGTTGGGGCGATTTGCCAACTTTTGATTTTGAAGTAAAAGACCATGTTGATTTAGGCACGGCACGCAATTTATTGGATTTTGAATTGGGTGCGAAAATTACGGGGTCACGTTTCGTTGTACTAAATGGAAAATTAGCCCGTTTGCAACGCGCGTTAATTCAATTCATGCTCGACACACACTGCGCAGAAAATGGTTATCAGGAAACGTATGTTCCGTATTTAGTGAATGCAGACAGTTTGCGCGGCACGGGACAATTGCCGAAATTTGAAGATGATTTATTTAAAGCCAGCGAAAATCCCGCTTTATATTTAATTCCAACCGCTGAAGTGCCTGTCACAAATATCGTGCGTGACGTGATTGTTGATGCGAAAAATTTGCCGTTGAAATTTGTGTGTCACAGTCCGTGTTTTCGCAGTGAAGCAGGCGCGTATGGTCGTGACGTGCGTGGCATGATTCGCCAACATCAATTTGAAAAAGTCGAAATTGTACAAATTGTAAAGCCCGAAGATTCCGCGCAAGCGCATGAAGATTTAACCAATCACGCAGAAATGATTTTGCAAAAATTAAAATTACCGTATCGCAAAATGCTGTTATGTGCAGGTGACACAGGATTTTCGTCGAGTAAAACGTATGATTTAGAAGTGTGGTTGCCTGGTCAAAGTGCGTATCGTGAAATTTCGTCTTGCAGTAACTTTAGAGATTTTCAAGCGCGACGCTTGCAAGCGCGTTGGCGTAATCCTGAAACGGGCAAACCTGAATTGGTACATACGTTAAATGGTTCGGGATTGGCGGCAGGTCGCACGTTAATTGCGGTGATGGAAAATTATCAAGATGCCGAAGGACGGATTCATATTCCAGAGGTTTTATTGCCTTACATGGGCGGTTTAAACGTTATCGAGTAAAACCTAAAAAACCAGCACACAATGTGCTGGTTTTTTCTTTTGTAAATTCAAGTAATCACAGTAGGCGCAGTCCAGCCTGTACGCGATTTCACGCCACAAAATTTTTCAGCTAATTCAATCAATTCTGCCAATGCAACTTGTGGGTCTTGATTGTGTTTTGTGGCATCGGGTTCAAAGCGTTCAATGTAAATGCGTAACGTCGCGCCAACCGTTCCCGTGCCAGACAAACGAAATACAATCCGTGAACCATTTTCAAAACCGATTCTAAAACCTTGATTTGCACTCGTTGAACCATCAATTGAATCGTGATAACAGAATTCATCGGCGTATTTCACAACAAAATCACCAAAAATTTGACCTTGTAATGTGGCAATTTGTTCGCGCAAACTTGCCATTATTTCGTTCGCAATTTCGGAATCTACCGCTTCGTAATCGTGACGGCTATAAATATCGCGTCCAAATTTTTGCCAATGTTCATGCACAATTTCTTCGACCGATTGACGACGACGCGCGACTAAATTCAACCAAAATAATACCGCCCAAAGTCCGTCTTTTTCGCG
>CANKON010000176.1 GCA_947484105.1 Methylococcaceae bacterium
AATATAACACGATGGAATTAGCGTCGCTTTTTTCAGAAACGGCTTATTCGTCGCTGAGTTTGTCGCTGGTTGAAATGCAAACGGTTCTCAAAGCCTTTTTAAATTTATTTCAAGGTTTGGCGCAAGAATATCAATGTGTGATTCAAGCGGGTAGTTTTCCCGTTTTGATTTCAGAAGGTGTTTATCAGAATCGTGCGTATTTATTCATGCCGAATGGTGAAACCGATTTCCAAGACAAAATGATGATGACCCGTTTTGAAAACGAACAATGGCTTATCAGCGCAGGCGATGAATTAAAAATTTTTGATACCGAATTTGGACGCATTGCCATCAATATTTGTTACGACAGCGAATTTCCATTGTTGGCGCGAAAACAAGTCGAAATGGGCGCGAATTTAATTTTAGTTCCTAGTTGCACCGATACGGTTGCTGGTTTTCATCGGGTGAAAATTGGTTGCCAAGCGCGTGCGTTAGAAAATCAATGTTACGTTGTACAAGCGGCTTTGGTCGGTGAGGCTTCTTGGTCGCCAGCGGTTGATGTGAATGTCGGTGCGGCGGGAATTTATACGCCAGTCGATTACGGTTTTCCTGATAACGGTGTTTTAGCGAGCGGTGAATTTAACAAACCACAATGGGTTTTTGCAGAAATTGATTTACAAAACTGTGAAAAAGTTCGCGCTGAAGGACAGGTTTTTAATTACCGCGATTGGTCACGACAAGCAGGAGTTTCAACATGATAAGAATTGGTCAAGGCTACGATGTACACCGTTTTAAAGATGATGGCGACGTTATTTTAGGTGGTGTGAAAATTCCTTACGAAAAAGGTTTAGAAGCCCATTCTGATGGTGATGTCGTATTACACGCTTTATGTGACGCGCTTTTAGGCGCAGTGGCAATGGGTGATATTGGCAAACATTTTCCTGATACCGACCCTAATTTTAAAGGCGCAGACAGTCGCGTTTTATTGCGTCATGTTTATGGTTTGGTGCAAGCAAAAGGCTACCGTCTAGGCAATGCTGACATTACGATTATCGCGCAAGCTCCCAAAATGTCACCTTATACCGCGCAAATGTGCGCCAATATCGCTACTGATTTGAATGTCCCAGTTGATGCTATCAATGTCAAAGCGACAACCACTGAAAAACTTGGTTTTGAAGGACGTAAAGAAGGCATTGCCGTTCAAGCCGTTGCGTTACTGTTGAAATAATCCGCGCGTGGAACATCAACCCAATTTGCAAAAAGGTATTATTAGTTGGTTCGCTCGTCATTCTGTAGCGGCGAATTTACTGATGTTGGTCTGTTTATTGGGCGGCGGGTTATTTATGACACGCATTCAACAAGAAGTAATGCCCGACATTGCTCTCAATCAAATCAGTATTACCACGATTTATGCGGGGGCAAGTCCTGCTGAAATCGAAAGCGGTATTTTACTCGCTGTCGAAGATGCAATCAGCGGTTTGACTGGCATCGACGACGTAACATCTACCGCCAAAGAAGGTAAAGGCGTTGTGGTCGTGGACATTGTTGAAGGTGCGAATTTACAGCAATTATCCGAAGAAGTTCAACGCGCTATCGAACGAATTACCACGTTTCCTGTCGATGCAGAACCACCACAAGTTGCTATTGTCGAAGGCAAGCGGCGCGTGATTTCGATGGTGTTATACGGTGACGCACCTGCCAAAGTGTTACACGAACTTGGTGAACAATTTCGCGATGAATTACGCCAAGACGAACACATTACTTTCGTGCAATTGGAAGGTGTGAGACCTTTAGAAATCAGTATCAACGTCCCACAGGAAAATTTGCGTCGTTATCATATATCGCTCAACGATATTGCTCAACGAGTACGCGAAGCGAGTTTGGATTTACCGAGCGGCAGCGTCAAAACCGATACGGGTGAAATTCTGATTCGCATGAAAGAGCGTAAGCTGTGGGGGCGCGAATTCGCGCAAATTCCAATCATCAATAGCTCGAACGGTTCACACGTTTTGCTTGGCGACATCGCACAAATCGATGACAGTTACCAAGACAGTAATTATTCGGCGAGTTATAACGGCAAACCTGCAGTCATGGTGCAGATTTATCGCATTGGAAACGAAACGCCTATTGAGGTATCCGATGCCGTAAAAGCGCACATTGCTCGTATTCAACCCGAATTGCCTAAAGGCGTTACGGCGGATATTCGCTACGATGCATCGGTGGATTATCAATTGCGAATGAATTTTTTAAGGGATGACAGCCTCGAAGGGCTGGTTTTAGTCATCGTGATGTTGGGGATTTTTTTAGAATTACGTCTCGCCTTGTGGGTGATGATTGGCATTCCGATTGCGTTTTGCGGTTCGTTTTTAATTTTGCCATTTCTGGGTGCAACGCTAAATATGGTGTCATTGTTTGCCTTCATGATTGCGCTGGGAATCGTGGTGGATGACGCAATTGTGATTGGCGAAAATACTTACCATTATCGCCAACAAGGGTTGTCGCCCATGGCGGCGGCGATTCGTGGCACACAGGAAATGATTGCACCCGTCACGTTCAGTATTTTGATTAACATTGCCACGTTTATGCCATTGCTGTTTATTCCTGGTGAAATTGGCAAAATTTTTTTCGTGATTCCGTTGGTAATTATCAGCGTATTTATTATGTCACTGGTCGAAAGTCTGTTGATTTTGCCAAATCATTTGGGACATCTCGCTGAAGATTATCAACCGCGTGGTTTGTGGGCATGGATTTTTAATCATCAACAACAGTTTAGTCGTGCCTTTGTGCATTGGATTCGACACGGTTACGGCAACTTTTTGGACAACAGTTTAAAGCACCGTTATTTGACAATTTTAATTGCGATTTTGCTAATTATTACTGTGTTTTCGTTTGTATTGAGCGGGCGAATGGGCATGACGTTATTTCCAAAAACGGAAGCCGATTATGCGAATGTGATGGTGACTTTACCGTTTGGAACCCCCGTTGAAAAAACGCAAAACGTCGTGAATCAACTGACCGAATCGGCGCGACGAGTGATTGCGAAAACACCTGATGGAAATTTGTTGTTGAAAGGTATGTTTGCCGAAATCGCTAAAAAAGGCAGTCACACCGCCGAAGTACGCATTTATTTAGCACCGCCCGAAGTACGCGAAAAAATCATGAGTACCGACGAATTCACCAATAAATGGCGCGACGAAACGGGCGAATTATTGGGCGGCGTGTCGCTGACGTTTGAATCAGATTCAGGTAGCGCGGGGTCGGGCGCGGCAATGACCATTGAATTAAATCACCGCGAGTTGCCAGTTTTACAAGCCGCCAGTCACGAACTTGCCGAAACGTTGCACAGTTATTCAATGGTTAAAGACGTAAATGAAGGATTTAGCGGTGGCAAACAACAACTTGATTTTACGATTTTGCCCGAAGGAAAAAGTTTAGGACTCACCGCGCAAAACGTGGCACGCCAAGTCCGAAATGCGTTTTATGGCGCAGAAGTGTTGCGTGAACAACGTGGACGAAATGAATTGAAAGTCATAGTGCGTTTGCCTGAATCAGAACGTTTATTTGCACAAGACATTGAAAATTTATTGATTTTGACTCCGAGCGGCAAAGAAATTTCCTTGCGTGATGTGGTGAAAGTCGAGCGTTCACATGCGGACACGGAAATCAACCGCCGTAATGGGCGGCGTAACATTCAAGTTAAAGCTGATGTGATTCCGCGTAGCAAAGTGGGTGATATTTCCAACGATTTGAAAATGACAGAAATTCCACGTTTGCAAGATAAATACACGGGGCTGGAAATGAGTTTTGAAGGGCGACAAGCTGATATGGTTGAAAGTATGAGCAGCCTCAAAACGAATTTTATTTTTGCGATGTTGGTTGTGTATTTATTGTTGGCGATTCCGTTTAGAAGCTATACCTTGCCGCTGATTGTGATGGTGAGTATTCCATTTAGCGTGATTGGCGCGGTAATTGGTCACGCGATTATGGGCTACGATTTAAGCGTTTTAAGTTTGTTTGGAATTGTGGCATTGGCGGGCGTGGTGGTGAATGATGCGCTGATTTTGATTGAACATGCGATTGTTTTG
>CANKON010000177.1 GCA_947484105.1 Methylococcaceae bacterium
ACGTTGAAATATGAAAATTTGATTGTCGATATTGAAACGACCTTGCAATTGCAGCGCATGACAGAACGTGAAATTTTGTCTAACGATGGACGTACATTTTTAGTACGGATTTTGCCGTATTTTGTGCCGTCAACCATGTCAAAAGGTGTCGTGGCTAGTTTTGTGGATATTACTTCATATCATGATTTTCAACGCTTACAGGCAATTCTCGACGCGCTGCCTGAACACATTGCGGTGTTAGAACACGACGGCAAAATTGTGATGATTAACCAAGCGTGGCGACGTTTTGCCAAAGCCAATGGCGACACAGAACTTAAACATACAGGTATCGGCTCAAATTATTTTGATGCCTGCAAAGTGACAAAAAGCGAAAGTGCTGACATGGCGCAACGCGCGATTCAAGGTGTAAAAAGAGTTCTCGAAGGTTCAATCGCGTTTTTCTCTTTGCAATATCCTTGTCATTCACCAACGGAAAATCGCTGGTTTGTCATGAATGTTGCACCAATCAAAGGCTATGATTATGGCGCGGTCGTCAGCCACATCAATATTTCATCGTGGTACGCAAGCGAAGAAAAAAAGGAAGCTGAACGTGAATAACACGCAAAATCATAATTTGAAACAGTTGCGTCAACGCGCAGAATTTGCGCTGAAAAATGGTGAACTTGCCTTTCAACGATTAACCGATATTAACGATTGGGAAGATGCGCGTGAATTAGTGGAAGAATTTCGCGTTTATCAAGCTGAACTTGAAATTCAAAATGAAGAACTCAATCGCTCGCAACTTCAAGCCGAACAATCGTTGGCGCGTTATCGGCTTTTATTTTCAACGTTGCCACTTGCGGCGGTGGTACTTGACAGATACGGCATTATTGAAGATTCCAATACGCACGCCATTGAGTTATTTGGTTTTAGTACCAGTTCAAAATTACTTAAACATTCGATTTATCGCTTAATTGCTGACGAAGATAAATCGCGAATTTTGGACGTTTTGCATCTTGAAAATAGTGGCACGACAACGATTTTGCACGATATAAAAGTGCGAAATCGCCATAACGAATGGGTTTTTATGGACGGGCATTTAATTCATTTGCCGCTTGATTACCATTTGGATAATTACACCTTGTTGCTACTTGTTGATCGCAGCATTGAAACAGCGCGAGAACAAGACCGCGTGTTGTTTCAATCAATGTTTGATAACAGTCCATCGATTATGACGGCATTTGATGAGCAAGGTCGTTGCATTCTTGCAAATAGTGCGATGCTTAAATTTATCAATCGCTCCGCCGAGCAAGTGTTAGGACAAACGCGCCAATCTTGGCAAAATTCAATCGATGCACAGCTGTTTCAAGAAAAAGATTCTGCCGTCTTTGAAACAGGCAATCCGTCGCTCGAAGAAGAATTATTGTCTGGTAATAACACGCCAAAACATCATTACATTAGCAACCGTTTTCCATTGCGAAATAAAAACGGCGATATTTTCGGCGTGGGTTTGGTGAAAACTGACATTAGCGCGATTCGAGAAATTGAAGTGCGTTTGCAACTGGCAATGCAAGTTTTTAGTCAAGGTTCTGAAGGTATCATTATTACTGACGCAGAAAATAAAATTATCTCCGTCAATAAAGCCTTTGAACGCATTACGGGCTACAGTGAAAAAGAGGTTTTAGGGAAAAATCCCGCCGTTTTAGCCTCAGGTAAACAAGATAAAAATTTTTACGCAAGAATGTGGCGCGATTTGCTTTGTTATAACGAATGGGAAGGCGAAATTTATAATCGTCGTCACGATGGCGAAATTTATCCGCAGCATCTAAATATCAGTCGCGTTCTCGATGAACAGGATAATCTGACCTATTACATTGCAATTTTTAACGATGTTACGCACAAAAAACGCATTGAAAATGAAATTCATCAACTCGCATTTTACGATCCACTGACGGGGTCACCGAATCGTCATTTATTGCGCGATCGCCTCGACCAAGCCATTAGCGTGGCGCACCGTGAAAAAACGCAACTTTGTTTAATTTTTCTCGATTTAGACCGTTTCAAAGAAGTCAACGACACATTAGGTCACAGCGCGGGCGATGAATTACTGATTGAAGTCGCGCAACGATTAAAAAGTTGTGTGCGCGACGAAGATACGGTGTGCCGTTTTGGTGGTGACGAATTTATTTTGCTGCTCGGAGACATAACTGAAACCACAGTGATTGAAAAAGCGCGAACGATTTTAGATACTGTTTTAAAACAATATATGATTCAAAGCGAAGTTTTGACACTTTCTGCATCAATTGGGATTGCGATGTATCCGCGTGATGGTAATGATTACGCGACACTTTTAAAAAATGCTGACGCGGCAATGTATGACGCAAAAGAAAACGGTCGCAATGCGTTTTGTTTTTATCAAGCCGAATTAGATGGTTCAACATTACGCCGTATGGCAGTTGAAAATGCACTTCGCACAGCCATTGAAAATAACGAACTTTGGCTAGCATTTCAGCCGCAAATTTGCACGATAACGAAAAATTTAAAAGGCGTGGAGGTATTGTTGCGTTGGAATAATGAAGCGTTAAATCATCCGTCTCCTGATGAATTTATTCCGATTGCCGAAGCAACAGGCTTAATTGTACCGATTGGCGAATGGGTGTTAAAAGAATCACTCAAACAAGCCAAATTGTGGATTGACGCGGGGTTAGAACCTTTTACGATTGCAGTGAACATTTCAGCACGGCAGTTTTGGAATGACAATTTTTCAAATTTTATTCACGCCGCGTTATTTGAAACGCAAGTGCCGCCGTATTTGCTTGAACTCGAATTAACGGAACGCGTTGTAATGCGCGAACCTGAAGCCATTATTGAAATCATGAATGAGTTAAGTTTGCTTGGAGTTCAAATTTCAATCGATGATTTTGGTACAGGTTATTCGTCGCTCAATTATTTAAAACGCTTGCCCGTAACGAAATTAAAAATTGATCAATCGTTTGTGCGTGACATCGAAATTGACGGCGATGACGGCATTATCGTGTTATCAATTATTCAACTCGCCAAAGCGTTAGGTAAAGAAACGATTGCTGAAGGTGTTGAAACATTGGGACAAGAATTATTTTTATATGAAAACGGTTGCGACACAATTCAAGGATTTTTACACGGAAAACCGATGTCAGTTCATTTTTTTGAAAGTTGGTTAAGCGATTTTAGATAACGGCACGCATTTTCAAATAATGTTTGAAAATGCGTTCGATTTAACGCAAACCTGTTTCAGTCACAATCACGTCAATGCCGCTTTGTTTTAATCGCGCTCGAATCGTGGTGACACTCGTCATCTGAGTATAAGGTCCCATTTTGATGCGATGATAAATGTTCTCACCTACTTTGCCTTTTTCAACTCGCGCCTCAATTCCCATCGCTTCTAAATTGGCTCGCATTTTTTCAGCATCAACTGAATTTTTAAACGAACCTGCTTGCATCATATAAGCGGTTGTTGGTTTTGTTGGTGTTTCGACAGGCGTGGTCAACATCGTCGTATCAACAGAATTAACGGAAGACGCAAGAGGTGTTTCTGGCGAGGCATTCACGGTTTCGGCACGAGTTCGCGTTAAAATTTCGTGTTCTGGCAGAATCACTTCTCTTTCTTGCAATGTGGTATAAAACTCGAATTTCGGCATTTCACCATTTGCTAATTCTGTTGCGACTTCGGGGGGTAAAGAATCGGGCTGTTGTTCTAGTGTTTCAATTTCTTCAGGCGATAAACCTGCCGAATTATCAGGTGTTAAAACTTTTACAATCGGCGCGGCAATCGGATTTTCAGGAAAATGTTTTTGCAGTTTTTTCAACCCGTTACTTTTCAAATATACGCCAAAAACTACCAGCCCAATCAGCAATCCTGTCATCAACATCCAGCCAAACGCGCCACTCGATTTTTGAGCGGTGCGTTTGCGATTTTTATTGCTATTTTGATAATTTTGACTAGCCATTTACATCGCTTCAGGTGCGCTAATGCCGAGCAACGACAAACCATTTTGCAAAACTTGTCGCACTGCAAAAACTAAATTTAACCGTGCAT
>CANKON010000178.1 GCA_947484105.1 Methylococcaceae bacterium
AATTTGTTTTCTATTGTATTTTAATCATTTGATTTTTGGCCCGATTCCCTATTTAGATGTTGAATTTCCAATGATTCCCATATTTTTGGGTTTGTGGGCAGTCGTCGCAATATGCGTCACGCTAGGTTATCGTTATCAAACGGCAATGTTGCTGAATTACGCGCTGTGGATTTTATTTGTTAATTTCACACCAATGCAACGCGATTTCGACGGGGGATTTGACACGTTTATGATTGGCGCGGGATTTTTTCTGCTATTTATGCCTGCGAATAAAGCCTTTTCGTTCGATAATTTGCGTTACAAACTCAGCACGCCGTTCACGCATTACAATCAATATACGAAACCTACTGTAACCGTTTTGGCATATTTATTACCTGTTGCAATTTGTCTAGGTTTTTTATATTTCGATTCCGCCGTCCATAAAATGTTCGCGCCACATTGGCGTAATGGTTTGGGAACATGGCTTCCCGCGACGCAACCTTATTATATTTCCGCGCTTGATATGTCGATTTTCCTAAATCAAAAATGGTTTGAAAATGCGTTCAGTTACACCATTTTGGTTTTTCAATTTACATTTATTTTTTTCTTCTGGCATCGTTACGCAAGGATTGCGTATTTACTAATCGGCGCGAGTTTGCATTTGGGAATCACGTTGTCATTCAACATTTATCCGTTTGGTTTGGGAATGTTGTGCTTTTATTTGTTGATGATTCCGTTTGCGTGGTGGCGAGCGATTGGTAATTTTGTCGTCGCAAAAGAGTCAATTTTGACTGTTTTTTACGATAAGCAATGTCCACTTTGTAATCGCACCGTTTTGATTTTGAATCATTTTGATATTCTCAAACGCATTGATTTTAAAAACGCTCAAGATTTTTCCACGAATTACGCGCAGCTTGCGAGAATTGCGCCTGAAATGCTTTTAACCGATTTATATGCGCTAGATAAAAATGGCAATGTTTATGCGGGCGTGCAAACGTATTCGCAAATTTTGCAGAAAATGGGTTATTTAAAACCGTTTGGAATTTTACTTACATTGCCGATTATTCGTACGATTGCAGAAAAAAAATATCGCGCTATTGCTGATACGCGCGTGCGTTGTAACGAAATGTGTTTAATTGAAAAACCACTTGAAAATAACACTTGGTACACAAAACTATTTGAACAAGCATTTTCACGCACTCCCAAGTCATTCACCCGAAAATTCGTTAAAATTCTATCGTTATTTTTGATTTTGCAGTTAAACAGCACGATTCATTTCGGCTTAATTTACCGTTTTAAGTTACACAATCCGCTGCTTACACCGTTAGCGCAAGCCAGTGATGCAATTGTTTTGTGGTCAACAACATTTGTGGGAATTGTGCCGCACGCACTGTATTTGCATGATCATTTTGCGGGCTACGATCATATTTTGGCGATTACTTACACTGACGAAAATGGGCAGGAAAAATGGTTACCGTTTATCAATGAACAAGGACGAATGCTTGCGCCAAATTGGGGGCGTGTGCATTCGATGTGGGCAAACATTGCCGTCACGCCGAACATTGACAATTGGCGTTTGAGAAAATTGATGACAAAAGTGATTGCCTTTTATGGCGTGAATTTAGGACTCGATTTGAACAAAACCACGTTCCATATTCAAATGAAAAAAATTCGCGCTCCGAATGTTTGGGAGCAAGATTTGTTGCATAAAAATCTTGCTGGAGCGTGGTCAATCATTGGCGTAGCAAAGTGGCAAAATAAAACGATTCAAATTGATTTGCCTAATGACATTAATGCACTGTAATTTAGCTCGAATAGTTCGACGCTTTATTATTGCATTGGCAAAATAGTCATGGTATAAATTGCGCCGTGCTTAGAAATTGGCGCAAAATAATTAAAAAATAACTTGGAGGATTTCACAATGAAAAAATTAGCTTCTGTTTTAGCTTTAGCATTAATGATTGTTGGTTTAACTGGTTGCATCGATGACCAAGACGCATCAAAACAAAAAGTGTCTAGCTCAATCTCTTTATAATTAAAAAGATTGGCGTTAAACATTAGCTGTTAGAGCTTTCAGAAAACCCAGCATTCTTGCTGGGTTTTTTGGTTTTAGGTGTTTCGAAATATAGCAACCGTAACAAAATTAAAAGAACAAATATAAAATCTTAGGAGCAGTAGCAATGAGTGAATTAAATGCAGCAAAATTAGGACTTCACAGCGTTGGTCAGGTTTATCACAATTTAAGTTACGATGAGCTTTTTAATCATGAAGTTGCTAATAAAGAAGGACAAGTGTTAAGCAATGACACGATGACTGTAGATACAGGGAAATTCACTGGTCGCTCGCCGAAAGATAAATTTTTTGTGCAACAAGAACCGTCAAGCCAGCATATTGCATGGGGCAACGTAAATAAACCCGTTTCAGTGGAAATTTTTGATGATCTTTACGCAGATGTCATCGACTATTTATCGGGCAAAGATATTTATGTCACAGACGGTTTCAGTGGCGATGGTGACACACGAAAATCAGTACGTTTTATTACGGAATTCGCATGGCAATCGCATTTCGTGAAAAATATGTTTATTCGCCCAGAAAATAATGAATTGGCGAATTTTGCGCCTAATTTTCGCGTCTACAACGCCAGCAATTTCACTAATGAAAAATGGCAAAATCACGGTCTGAATTCTGAAGTCTTTTGTATTTTCAACGTCGAAAAAAATATCGCTATTATTGGTGGTACTTGGTATGGCGGTGAAATGAAAAAAGGCATTTTCACCATGATGAATTATTGGTTGCCACTCGAAAATATTTTATCCATGCACTGCAGTGCCAATGTCGGCAAAGACGGCGACGTAGCGTTATTTTTCGGATTATCTGGCACAGGCAAAACCACGCTTTCAACCGATGCGTCACGTAAGCTAATTGGCGATGATGAACACGGTTGGGACGATAACGGTATCTTCAATTTTGAAGGCGGCTGTTACGCGAAATGTATTGGTTTATCGCAAGAAAATGAGCCAGAAATTTTTGCGGCTATTCGTCGTCACGCGCTGCTCGAAAACGTGGTGTATGACGATAACGGCGAAGTGGATTACCACGATAGTTCAAAAACCGAAAATACCCGTGTTTCGTATCCGATTGAGCATATTGAAAATTACGAACCTGCTTTACGCGCTGGGCAGCCGCAAAACATTATTTTCTTAACCTGCGATGCGTTTGGTGTTTTGCCGCCTGTTTCAAAATTATCGAAAGAACAAGCCATGTACTATTTCTTGTCGGGCTACACCGCAAAAGTGGCGGGGACAGAACGTGGTGTGACGGAACCGCAAGCGACATTTTCAGCGTGTTTTGGTGAAGCCTTTTTACCATTGCATCCGACGGTTTATGCCACTTTGCTCGGCAAAAAAATGGAAAAACACGGTGTTAATGCGTATTTGATCAATACAGGTTGGACGGGCGGCGGTTACGGCGTGGGCAAACGCATGAGCATCAAAGGCACGCGAGCGTGTGTGAATGCAATTTTGGACGGTAGCATTAACAATTCTGATTTTGAAACGATGCCATATTTCAATTTGAGCATTCCCACCACGTTGGTAGGTGTTGAAACTAATTTGTTAAACCCACGAAATGCTTGGGAAGACAAAGCGAATTTCGATGAAACCGCACAAAAATTAGCAGGAATGTTTGTGGCGAATTTCAAAAAATACACTAGCACAACAAATAACGATTTCGACTTCACGCAAGCGGGTCCTCAAGTTTAAGCAGTTTCAAAAAAAGGGTTCACGTGGTGAACCCTTTTGTAAATTCAAAACAAACTATCTTGTTTTATACCAGTCAAAGTGGGCTTAACAGATGGTGAAATTAACGCGGGTTTTGTGGATTCAATAACGGGAATCGTTGATTCTAATTGCGGTACACTTTGTATCGCGTTCCCTGCAATTCCTCGAATCGAACCATATAAACCTGACGTGTTACTCATCACTTTGCGGATTTGTTTTTCGCGTTGTTTCCATAAACTTTCCATCGTTCGACGCTCTTTATTTAAGTCATCTTCCAT
>CANKON010000179.1 GCA_947484105.1 Methylococcaceae bacterium
AATTATGACACTCGATTTTTTAGAAAAAAAACACACGATTGCTGGCGCGGGATTTAACCGTTGGCTGATGCCACCTGCTGCGCTCGCCATTCATTTATGTATCGGCATGGCTTATGGCTTCTCGGTATTTTGGCTGCCGCTTTCAAAAGCGATTGGTATCAAACAAAGCGTCGTTTGTCCTGCAGATGTTGGCTTTTTCGCCGAATTATTTGTCACAACGTGCGATTGGAAAATTTCAACGCTGGGTTGGATGTACACGTTGTTTTTTGTTTTTTTAGGTTCGTCCGCCGCAATTTGGGGCGGCTGGCTTGAACACGTCGGCTCGCGCAAAGCGGGTGTAATCAGTGCGTTGTGCTGGTGCGGCGGAATGTTGTTGTCCGCGTTGGGCATTTATTTACACCAGTTTTGGTTGATGCTTTTAGGTTCTGGTGTCATTGGTGGCATCGGTTTAGGATTGGGTTATATTTCACCTGTATCGATGTTAATTAAATGGTTTCCTGACCGTCGCGGCATGGCAACAGGCATGGCAATTATGGGTTTTGGCGGCGGCGCGATGATTGGTTCGCCGTTGGCAACTTTGTTAATGAGTCATTTTGCAACTGAAACCGATGTGGGTGTCATGCAAACGTTTATTGCGATGGCAGGCATTTATTTCGTATTCATGATGGCAGGCGCGATGACGTATCGGTTGCCTGTTTCGGGTTGGCAACCCGCAAATTGGGTTCAACCCGTTTCGATAACAGAAAATAAAATGGTTACGCCGCATCATGTTCACGTTAAAAATGTGTTCAAAATTAAACAGTTTTGGTTACTTTGGGGGGCGTTGTGCATGAACGTAAGCGCGGGAATTGGCGTAATTGGGATGTCATCGCCGATGTTGCAAGAAGTTTTCGGTGGACAACTCATTGGCATTGCGAAAACTTACAGTCAATTAGATAAACTCGAATTAGCCACGATTGCGACAGTCGCCGCAGGTTTCACCGCGTTGTTAAGTTTATTCAATATCGGTGGACGTTTTTTCTGGGGCAGTTTGTCGGATAAATTAGGGCGCAAAGTCACTTTTTTTGTGTTTTTTATTGTTGGTAGCGCGTTGTATTTCAGCGTTTCAGCCAGCGCGTTGGCGGGCAATAAAATGTTATTCGTCGGCGCATTATGTTTAATTTTGAGTATGTATGGCGGTGCATTTGCAACCGTTCCAGCCTATTTAGCGGATTTATTCGGTACGCAAATGGTCGGCGCAATTCATGGTCGGTTACTTACCGCATGGGCAACGGCGGGCGTTTTAGGTCCTGTGATTGTAAATTATATGCGTGACTATCAACTCGGTTTAGGCATTCCACGCGAACAAGTTTATAACCAAACGATGTGGATTTTGGCGGGTTTGCTGATGATCGGTTTGATTTGTAATTTGCTGATTCGCCCTGTCGAGGAAAAATGGTTTATGAATGCCGAAGAACTCGCGCACGAAAAACATTTGGCGCAAGACAAGATTCATGACGAAGAAATTAGTGCGGATGAAACAGACGACATGGTCACTTCAACGCCATTGATTTTAGTTTATACCGCGTGGTTGGTGGTTGGCATCCCGTTAGCGTGGGGAATTTATAAAACGCTGATGAACGTGAGTAAATTTTTCGTTTAATCCACTTTCACCAATGCGTATCATCACGATCGAATTGGTTTTCATAATAAGGCGTTTGCGGCATTTGTTGTAATTCTTCTCGCCGCTCACGCCAATATCGTTCTTCTCGGTATTGTTCACTATTTTTATAATGCCGATGTGAATGAGAGTTTCTTTCATTAAAGTATGAATTTTGAGGCGCAATATAAATCTGAATCGGCAGATTTTGTTGAGGATTGCGCCGATCAGAATAAGATTTTTTTTCATTTGGCAAAAAATCTTTGTCATACCAATCATGCCCTTCATGAGCGTCTTTGCTCGAGTATTCATAAGCGTAACTTTCAACGCTAAAAAAACAAAGAACCAGTAAAAATATCGTTAATTTTTTCATAAATGCCCCTTTTTTTGTCTAAACACACGCCCTTTAACGCTTATAATACGCGCCATTCCCACTTTTTAAAAATACACTTCAAGGCAAAACAAATGGAAAATTTTATTGCAGGGCAACGCTGGATTAGTAACACCGAATCCGAATTAGGCTTAGGGCTGATTGTCGAAAGTAGTTTTAATCGCGTCAGCGTTTTATTTTTAGCGTGTGATGAAAAACGGATTTATGCCGTTGATAACGCCCCTCTAACGCGCGTCCGTTTTGCAATCGCCGATAAAATTGAATCGGTCGAAGATGAAAAATTAACAGTTTTAAAAGTAGTGGAAAATGCAGGTATTTTGACTTATGTTTGTGAAAATGAAGACGGCGAAACGGTTGAACTCGAAGAAATGGACTTAAACCATCACAGCCAATTCAACAAACCACAAGAGCGATTATTCACAGGACAAACTGATCCAAATGCGTGGTTTTCGTTGCGTTACGAAACGTGGCAGCGTTTGCAACAACATGCAAAATCGCCAGTCAAAGGCTTACTCGGCGGACGCGCGGCGTTAATTCCGCATCAAGTTTTTATTGCTCACGAAGCAGCGAATCGTGCCGCCCCACGCATTATGCTGGCGGACGAAGTGGGTTTGGGTAAAACGATTGAAGCGGGTCTGATTATTCATCACCGTTTGATTAACGGTTTGAGCAAACGCATTTTAATTATCGTGCCAGAAAGTTTGTTGCATCAATGGCTCGTTGAAATGTTGCGCCGCTTCAATTTGAAATTCAGTATTTTTGACGAAATGCGCTGTTTGAGTGAAATTGGCGACGATGGTTTTGATGACGAAGAAAAAGCGGATTTGTACAATCAAGCGAACCCATTTTTATCTGAACAGCTCGTTTTGTGTAGCCAATCGTTTTTTTCAAATTATCAAAATCGCCAAGAACAAGCGTTGGACGCAGGTTGGGATTTGGTGATTGTCGATGAAGCGCATCATTTGGAATGGTCGGAAACTGCGCCGAGTGCGGATTATTTATTTGTTGAACAACTTTCGCAGATTTCGCCGAGTTTGATTTTGCTCACGGCAACGCCTGAACAACTCGGCAAAGAAAGTCATTTTGCCCGTTTGCGTCTTTTAGACCCTGATCGTTTTTACAGTTTTTCAGCATTTTTGGAAGAAGAAAAATCGTTTGAACCCGTGGCAAATGCCGCAAAATCGTTGCTTGCGGATAATCCTTTAACCGCTGAAGAACAACAAGCCTTAGCGACTTTACTCAAAGATGACAACGTTTCTAAAACGTTAGCGAATTTGAATAATGCCGAAAAATCAACGGCAGCCCGTCAAACGCTGATTAACATTTTGCTTGATCATCACGGTACAGGACGAATTTTGTTTCGGAATTCGCGCCAAACGGTGCAAGGTTTCCCCGAACGTGAATACTTTGGTTATCCGTTAAATGGCGCGGCGAACGAAACCGATTTGCAAAATGACGCGCGTTATTTGTGGTTGGTTGAAAAAGTAAAACAACTCGCAGGTAAAAAAGCATTGCTGATTTGCAAACACGCGCAAACCGCGATGGATTTAGAAGACACGTTGAAAATGCGTGCGGGCATTTCGTCAGCGGTATTTCATGAACACATGACGATTATCGAACGTGACCGCGCGGCGGCATATTTCGCCGACGAAGAAAGCAGCGCAAGATTGTTAATTTGTTCAGAAATTGGCAGTGAAGGACGCAATTTTCAATTTTTACAGCATTTGATTTTGTGGGATTTGCCGCAAAATCCTGATTTATTGCAACAACGCATCGGACGTTTAGACCGAATCGGACAAAAACACGTTATTCAAATTCATGTTCCTTATTTAGAAAACACTGAACAGGCGATTTTATATCGTTGGTACGACGAAGGTTTAAATGCATTTCGGGCGAATAATTCGGCGGCGCAACACGTTGCGGATTTGTTACATGATGAATTGCAAATACTTTTAGCCAATCACGATGCTGAAAAAATTGG
>CANKON010000180.1 GCA_947484105.1 Methylococcaceae bacterium
TACGGCGGCATAAAATACATCACATTTCCTAGCGGTCTTAACAAAACGCCTTTCGATAACGCATAACGATGAATTTGCAATCCTCGTCGCTCTTGCCACGGATAAGGTTCACGAGTCAGTTTGTTTTTGACCAATTCAATGGCGATAATCATGCCCGTTTGCCGCACTTCAGAAACATTTGGATGCGCCAAAAAACGTTGTGATAACGTCTTCATTTTCGCTACTAAAATTTGATTTTTGTTAACCACATTTTGGGTTTCAAAAATGTTCAACGTCGCCAATGCCGCGCGACACGCCAACGCATTTCCCGTGTAACTGTGTGAATGCAAAAAAGCGGTTAATTTTGCATAATCATCGTAAAACGCGCTGTAAATTTCATTAGTCGTTAAAACCGCCGACAGTGGCAAATAACCACCTGTCAAACCTTTCGATAAACACAAAAAATCAGGCGAAATGCCTGCTTGTTCACAAGCAAATAAAGTTCCCGTACGTCCAAATCCCACCGCAATTTCATCGGCAATTAAATGCACATTGAATTTGTCGCAAGCAGCTCGCAGCAGTTTTAAATAAACGGCATCGTACATTCGCATTCCACCTGCACATTGCACCAATGGCTCAACGATAACCGCGCAAACCTCGTTTGCATTTTGCTCTAAAACTGTTTCGAGATGTGAAAATTGGCGTGTTGAATAATCCGCCCAACTTTCGCCCTCTTCTCGAAAATAACAATCGGGACTCGCAACGGTTATCACATCCATTAAAAGTGGCGCGTAAGTTTTTTTGTACAACGCAACATCGCCAACAGCTAATGCGCCCAGCGTTTCACCGTGATAACTGTTTTCAAGATTGATGAATTTTGTTTTTTGCCTTTGACCCCGATTTTGCCAAGAATGAAAACTCATTTTCAAAGCAACTTCAACAGCAGCCGAACCATTATCAGCATAAAAACAACGTGATAATCCCGCTGGTGTGATGTTGACTAATTTTTCAGCAAGTTCAATGCCTGTTTCGTGTGTGAAACCTGCAAAAATAACGTGTTCGAGCGTGTCGAGTTGGTTTTTCAACGCGGCGTTTATCGTTGGATTTGAATGTCCAAATAAATTCACCCACCACGAACTAATGCCGTCTAAATAACGATTTCCATCAAAATCTTCAAGCCAAACGCCGCGTCCTGATTTAATGGGAATTAACGGAAAATTTTCATGGTCGTGCATTTGAGTACACGGATGCCACAAAACCTGCGTGTCGCGCTGAGATAAAACGGAATTTTGTGTCATTTATTCTGCTCGTTTAAATTTGTGAATTAAATCCCGATTTTTCTTATTGGGTTTGTGTTCAGGTTTTTGAAAACCCAAAAATTTTCGTTCATCGCACTTTATTTCAACTTGCTTCTGTCGCTTTTCCACACTTTCACCACTTTCTTCATAAAGTAATGCAGCTTCTTTTGCAGAAACCCGCTGTTTTGCAATGCCTTTTACCGTAATTAACCATTCAAAACCCTCTTTGTGAATCGAAAGTTCTGCACCGATTTTGATGTCTTTGCTGGCTTTAACACGCTGTTTATTGAGATGAACTTTGCCACCCGAAACGGCTTCAGCGGCTAATGAGCGCGTCTTAAAAAAACGCGCTGTCCACAACCATTTGTCGATGCGAATTGGGTCTAATGGTTCGAGCATGATTTTTGTTTCAGTTCGCGTGGCAACGAAAAGACTACTTTTTCTTCAATGCCTTGAATCTCCGTGGTCACATCGCCGCCCCATAATTTTAGCTGTGCAATTACTTCTTGCACCAAAATTTCAGGCGCTGATGCGCCTGCTGTTACACCAACAGCTTTTGTGGTTGCAAACCACTCGTGTTTCATATCTTTTGCCGTATCAATTAAATACGCCGTTTTGCCAAGTTGTTCAGCGATTTCACGCAAACGATTTGAATTTGAGCTATTTGGCGAACCCACAACTAAAATAATATCGGCAATTTTTGCTAAATCATGCACTGCATCTTGACGATTTTGGGTCGCGTAACAAATGTCATCTTTTTTCTGCTCTTGAATTGAATTAAAACGTTTGTGAAGCGCGTCCACCATGATTTTAGTATCTGTCATCGACAATGTTGTTTGCGTCACATACGCTAAATCTTCAGGATGATTTACAACTAATTTTTCAACGTCCGCAGGCGTTTCAACTAAATAAATGCCGCCGTTTTCAGATTGCTTTTCATATTGCCCCATCGTTCCTTCCACTTCTGGATGTCCCGCGTGACCAATTAGAATAACTTCACGATTCGCCTTTGCGTGTTTTGAAACTTGAATATGAACTTTTGTAACCAGCGGGCAAGTCGCATCAAAAACCGTTAATTCACGTTCTTTTGCTTCTTGTTGAACTTGTTTAGACACACCGTGTGCGCTGAAAATCAACGTTGAACCCATTGGCACATCCGTTAACTCTTCAATAAAAATGGCTCCTTTTTCTTTGAGTGCATCAACAACAGTGCGATTGTGAACGACTTCGTGACGCACATAAATAGGTGCGCCAAAGGCTTCTATCGCCCGTTCAACAATTTCAATGGCGCGATCAACACCTGCACAAAAACCGCGTGGATTTGCTAAGACAATTTGCATTTGGATTCTCTGTTTAACGTAAGAAGGAATGTGAACGGGCGATTCTGTTAGATTCAAACCCGTTCGTCAATGCTGATTGTGCAATTTACTTCTCGCGTTTGTCTAACAACGCCGCTTCTGGATCATCTTCGTACATCGTTGGCAACGAATGCGCGATGCCTTTGTGGCAATCAATACACGTTTTATCTTCGTCAAACCCTTTAATGTGCTGTTTCACCGAACGACGACGCTGTTCTAAAAAGTCCATTGCATCTTCGTCGTGACAATTTCGACATTCCCGCGAATCGGTTTCCTTCATTTTGTCGATTTTGGGAAAGGGAATGCTCGTCTCGAGTGTTATTTATGCACCAACGCCCTTTGTCAGTGCAAGTTTTGGATTATTGCAAGCTGTGATAACCCGTTTCTTCGTGCAGTACGATGTCTAAACCTTGAATTTCGTCATCGCTAGTCACGCGCAAACCAATCCACGCATCTAAACCTTTTAAAATTACGTAACTAAAAACAGCACTCCAGATTACTGTCACAAAAATCGCGAATGCTTGTACGCCCACTTGTTGCAAAATGGTGATGCCTTCGGGCAATCCTAAACCTCCAAATTGCGTCGCCGCAAAAACGCCCGTCATTAACGAGCCGATTACCCCACCAACGCCATGAACAGGAAAAACATCGAGTGAATCATCGATTTTGAATTTACGTTTCACAATTTGCGTGGCATGAAAGCAAACAAACCCTGCTGTTACGCCAATCACTAATGCGCCAAATGTACCGACATAACCCGATGCAGGGGTAATTGTACCTAAGCCTGCGACCATCCCAGTCACAATCCCAAGCACGCTAGGTCTGCCGTATTTTCGCCACTCAATCGTCATCCATGTCAATGCACCTGTCGCCGCTGCAATGTGCGTAACTAAAATTGCCATTCCCGCGTGTCCATCAGAGGTTAACGCGCTGCCGCCGTTAAATCCAAACCAACCTACCCACAGCATTCCTGCGCCTGTGACAACCATAGTCATGTTGTGCGGAGGCATGGCAACTTGTGGAAAACCTTTACGTTTTCCCAAAACAATTGCTGAAACCAATGCCGCCACGCCAGCGTTGACATGAATCACGATACCGCCTGCAAAATCCATCACGCCCATTTTCGCTAACCATCCGCCACCCCAAATCCAATGGCAAATTGGTATATAAACAAAAATCAACCACAACGCGCTAAACCAAAGCATGGCGGAAAATTTCATCCGTTCCGCAAAACCGCCGACAATTAACGCGGGCGTGATAATAGCAAACGTCATTTGAAACATGAAATACACGGTTTCTGGAATGTCACCGATTAAATTCGTGGTCGTAATATCAGGCAAAAATGCTTTCGCAAAA
>CANKON010000181.1 GCA_947484105.1 Methylococcaceae bacterium
GGCACATATTCATAAGCCGCAATCAAACTAATCAACATGAAAATCGAACCGCCCATCGTATAAAGCACGAAGTTTAAACTTGCGGCATGACGACGTTTTCCGCCCCAACGGTCAATCAGGAAAAATAATGGAATGAGCGTAACTTCCCAAAAAATATAGAAAATCGCCCAATCTTGCGCCAAAAATACGCCCAGCATTCCAAATTCCAGCATCAATAAACAGATGTGATAGCCTTTCACACGCTCTTTTATTGTGTAAGAGGCAATCAACGAAACACAGGTCAGTAATGTCGCTAAAACAACCATCGGCAAAGACAGACCGTCTACACCTAAAGCGTAACTACTGCCCATTTTCGGATTAAGTGGCTGATATTCGAAAAACTGTAAATTGACGTTCGATGAATCAAAATCAAATAACACTTTGCAACTTAATAAAAAGGCGAAAATGGTCGAAAGGTAGGCAATTGCACGAATCAAATGGGTGTTTTCACTCGAAATAAACGAGAGTAATAACGCGCCAACGGCTGGAGTCCAAAGCAACGTACTAAGTATGTTCATGAATAATTATGTGATACTTTCAGAAATTTCAGTGACGACTTGCTTACTTTTTGCTTTCCAACATGGATTTCAAATTTGCAAACGGATTATGTGAACCAAGTGGCGCGTTTGTTGAACTATTTGAACCGCTGCCAAAACGAGTTTCTTCAAAACGTTGATGTTCATTATCGTGACAATACACGCACAATAATTCCCAATTGCTACCGTCTGCGGGATTGTCATCGTGATTATGATTTCGATGATGAACGGTTAATTCTGCCAAATTGGCATTTGTGAATTCTCGCGTACAACGTCCGCAAATATGGGGATACATTTTTAACGCTTGCCCGCGATATGATTTTTCAAAATCCGTTTGATTTTTACGCGCGTCGGTGACGATTTGGTTGAGTTTATCTTGGTTTAATGCGACTTTTTTAATAGTCATACTTCCTCCGTATTGAGTTCTGATTTATTTTTGTCTAACGATTCTAAATGCTTCCAGCGATTGATAATCATACAAAATAATTCGGCTGTTTTCTCAGCATCGTATAAAGCTGAATGCGCTTTATCGCTTTCCCAATGCAAACCAGCTGCTTTTGCGGCTTTCGCTAAAACAGTTTGCTGATAGGCTAAACCACCTAACGTTGCCGTATCAAAGGTGCTAAATGGATGAAATGGATTTTTTTTAAGTTGTGAGCGATGCGCGGCGGCATTAACAAAAGCAATATCGAACGCGGGATTATGTCCAACCAAAATCGCTTTGGTACATTTGTTGCGTTTAATTGCGTCTTTAATGGGCTTGAAAATCAGCTCTAACGCCGATTTTTCATCAACTGCCATACGGAATGGATGATACGGGTCAATTCCTGTAAATTTCAATGCAGCAGGATCTAATTCTGAATTTTTAAACGGAATAACGTGGGCAGAATAACGTTCGGTAGCGATTAAATTACCTTCGGAATTTAATTCAACAATCACGGCGGCAATTTCAAGTAACGCATTTTTTTTAGGGTTGAATCCTGCTGTTTCAACATCAATGACGACGGGAAGATAACCGCGAAAGCGTTTTTCTAAAGGAATTATCGACGTTTCCATGGGTTAAAAATTTCCTAAATGTGAAATAAAAAAAGCCTGCTACTCGATGCAAGCTACTATCTGTGCTATGTTACGCGAAAACCAAATCGAATAAAAACAATCGTAGTAAAGGAGATTTTGAAATGCAAAAACAACAAATTGTGGCACGTTTAATTGGAGCGACTTTGTTAACGTCATTGGTTGCGTGTACAGGTGCTGAAGTGAAAGATCAACGTGACCCGTTGGAAAGTTGGAATCGTGGTGTGCAAACATTTAACGATCGTTCTGATGAGTATGTTCTAAAGCCTGTTGCGACAGGCTATCGCTTTGTTATGCCCTCTTTTGCAGACCAAGGTGTTACAAACTTTTTTAGTAATATCCAAGATATTGGTGTAACGATTAACGATTTGTTGCAATTCAAATTAGAACAAGCAGGATTAGATGGTTCTCGCTTTATAGTCAACTCGGTCGCTGGATTAGGCGGTTTGGTGGATACAGCGGATATGATTGGTTTAGAAAAACACAAAGAAGATTTTGATCAAACATTGGGCGTTTGGGGATTACCCGCTGAACCTTATGTTGTGTTGCCATTATTTGGTCCTAGCTCGCCGCGTGGAATTGTTGGACGGGTTGGCGACGCAGCAATGAATCCTGCAAATTATGTAGGCTTTGGCGCATTGGGATTAAGTACAGGCGCAACAGCCAGTGCGATCAGTAGCGGAACGAATGCTTTTGACCATTTGGACAAACGCTCTGACCATTTAGGTGCAGAAAAAGTCATTCATGAAGCGGCGGAGGATCGTTATGAATTTATTAAAAACGCCTATTTCCAACAACGTGATTATTTAGTCAACGATGGTCAAGGTGCGGCTAAAAATGACGTTGATATTATTGAAACTGCCAACTAAATCTCAAGAATTTTTAACCGCGAATAGATCAACGTTAAAACTAACGTTGATCTCGCTTCATCTTTCGCTATCGAGACCACACTATGGCGCATTTGTTTAAAGAGATATTTGAAATTTTATTTGAAATAATTGAGTTCTCAGAACCTTATTTATTAGTCACCACGATTTTTTTTATACCGTTCACCATTACGGTTACGTCATTACCGAAGCGGTTTTTTCAATACGAATTTACGCAACATCTTTTGCCGAGTTTGTTTGCCAAATATGAAAGTAAAAAAATCATGTTTGAAAAAATCAATGCCATGACACAAAATTTGATGATTGTGATTTTAATGATTGATTTATTTGGTCTAGGACATTTCTTTTTTGGTGGTCACGGTGGTCATGAAGGCGGTTCGCATCATGAAGCTAGCGCAGGTGAGCATGGCAGTCAACACGGTACTGAAGCCGCTGGCGAACAAGCCCCAGCTGAACATTAAGTTATGCCTGAATTACCTGAAGTTGAAACGACAAAACGTGGAATTTCTCCACATATCACGGGCAAAACTATTCAAAATGTTGTCGTTAGACAACGGCAATTACGTTGGTTAATTGAACCGAATTTTGAAAACGATTTGAAAGGTGAAAAAATCGAAAGTGTTGAACGCCGCGCGAAATATCTATTGATTAAAACGCAACGTGGCACACTGATTGTGCATTTAGGAATGTCTGGGAATTTACGCATTGTGCCAAATAATTTTCCCGCAACGGCTCACGACCACGTCGATATTATTTTAGATGAAAATACGGTGCTGCGATTTAACGATCAACGGCGTTTCGGGGCGATGGTTTGGACGCTTGGCGATATTTTGAAGCATCCATTATTGCGTGATTTAGGGGTTGAGCCGTTATCTGACGCATTCACGACGCAACAATTTTTTCAATTAAGCCGTCGGCGACGTGTTCCGATTAAAACATTTTTAATGGCAGGAAAAGTCGTCGTTGGCGTAGGCAATATCTATGCGAATGAAGCGTTATTTATGGCAGAAATTTTACCGACACGCCACGCGGGAGATTTATCTTTAAGGGATTGTGAAAAGTTGGTGAGCTGCATTCGCGTGATATTAGCGCAAGCCATTGAAAAAGGCGGCACGACATTACGCGATTTTGTGAGTGCAGACGGAAAAGCGGGCTATTTTCAACAACAATTGCATGTTTATGGACGCGGTCTTTTGCCTTGCACTCGCTGCAATCAAACATTGCAAGAAATCAGAATGGCGAATCGAACCACCGTTTTCTGTCCGAATTGTCAGCAATAAATTTCGGTTAAATCCCATGTCCAGATTTTCAATTTTAGGTTTGTGCCTACTCACTTATTTTTTAACTGCCTGTACAACGATTCCCACTACGCCGCGCAATACTGAAAATTTGTGCGCGGTATTTAAACAAAAACGGAGTTGGTTAAACGCCAGCAACGCCACTCAGAAAAA
>CANKON010000182.1 GCA_947484105.1 Methylococcaceae bacterium
TAAAAGTCATTGAAGATCATAAAGTTCGCCGTTTGGGCAGTGAAAAAGAAATCAGCGTTGATGTACAAATCATGGCGGCGAGCAATCGAGATTTAGAAAATATGGCGGAAGTGGGAACATTTCGAGCAGATTTGTATCATCGGCTAAACGTGTTTCGGGTGAATTTACCACCATTGCGTGAAGCCGTTGATGATTTGGACGACCTTGTGCCGCTGTTTGTTGCGGAATACAACGCGAAAGCAGGTCAACACGTTAAGCAAATTTCTGACGACGTTTGGCAAAAACTCAAAGCCCATGATTGGCGTGGAAATGTGCGGGAATTACGAAATGTAATTGAACGTTGTGTGTTATTTGCGGAGGATTCAAAGTTTCCTGTGCAATGGCTGCAATTGGGTAAACCTGCCGAGAAAATATCTGCCGACAGCACGCACATCCATTTGCCGCTCGATGGCAGTATGGCGTTAGATGACATGGATAAATTTATTATTCAAACTGCGCTGGAACGTGCGGATAATAATTTAGCGGCGGCGGCGCGAGCGTTGGGAACAACTCGCGAAACATTGCGTTATCGAGTGAAAAAATATCAGTTAAATTGTCAGGACAAACTTTTGGATGTTGATTGAAATTCGCTCATCAAAAAAATGAATTTGCGTGACAATTATTTTGAAATCGGTAATTCTAAAACTATCTCTTTTTTCATTGGCGGATAACAAACGCCTCGCTCTGCACAACCTTGAAAACTGGCGCGTAATGTGATGGTTTGAGCGGCATTACTTTCACGAATCAGCGGCACGCTAAAATTCAAATCACACGAAAAAATTTCTACGTTTCCAAAAGCTTCATCATGTTTTGGCAAGCCTTTTGGAATTGTAAAATTTCCCAATTTCACACCTTTTGCGTCAATCAATTCAAGTTTGATTTTTTCCCGATACAAATAATAATTCGGGGCAATTTCCCAACTGACGTAAAGCGTGTGGTCGTTTTTGACATTGGCTGAAAACTCAAAGGCTTGTTCAGGTTTCAATAATTCATTACCAAATAAATTCAGTTTTAATGCTGCCGCATTGCGAACTAATTGGTCTAGTGAATCGGCTGCAAAAGTTGGCGAGCTTAAAGTAAAAGCTGTTAAAAAAATAAGGGCAGGGCGCAACATAAAAAATTCTCCGTTAATAAATCAGTTTGTTTGAAAACATTATCATAGAAATACCGTAGATTTATCTTTATATTGTTGGCAATCAATTTTTCAATTTTTCACTTTTGACTCTCATTTTTATGACCATTTTTCGTTTATTTTTCGTCGCTATTATCATCATTTCTTTTTTGGAACTTTACGTTTTAATTGCGGTGGGTAGCGTTTTAGGTGCGTTTCCAACGATTTTGTTAATTATTGCGTCAGCGGCATTAGGGTCTTTTTTATTGAAACAACAAGGGCTGGCAACGTGGCAACGCTTACAAGCCACGCTTGCTCGCAACGAAACACCTGCTTATGAATTGATGGAAGGTTTTTTAATTTTATTGGGTGGTGCATTGTTATTAACGCCAGGTTTTATAACCGATGCAGCGGGTTTAATGTGTTTATTACCGTCGTTGCGCCAAAAAGTCATTACGGTTGTGATGCAGCATTATTTCACTGTGCCGCCTCGTCAAGATGAAAATGTTTTGGAAGGCGAATTCCGTAAAGAGTCGTAATGTTTATGACGTTATTACGCGCGTTATTTTGCCAAACGGTGGCGTTTTTTCTGACGTTTTTAGCGGCAAAAAACTTGCCGATTTTTCATTATCCAGTCGTATTTTTGCTCATGCAAAGTGGATTAGCGACGACGTTTTCGCGTTTATTACGTCAGCCGACGTGGTGGATTCCGATTCACTTGTTATTTTTGCCCAGTGTCTTTGTGTTTTTTACGTTTGCGTTGCCCGCTTGGTTTTATTTACTGACGGTTATGGTTTTAACGCTAATTTTTTGGGGAACAGTTCGCGGTGACGTGCCGTTATTTTTATCGTCTTCTGACGTTGCTGAAACTGTCATTCGTTTGATAAAAAAAGAATATGCTAAATCGTTTGCTGATTTGGGGGCAGGCGTGGGTTCAGTTGCCATTCCTGTCGCGCATTATTTTCCCGAAATACACGTTGAAGCCTGGGAACGTGCGCCATTTCCTTGGTTAATTTGTAAGTTACGCGGACGATTTCTGACAAATTATGTGGCAACACGGCGCAATTTTTTTAACGCAAATGTTAAAAAATACGACGTAATTTTTGCTTTTTTATCACCTTTAGCCATGCCAGAAGTGAGTGAAAAGCTAAAACGTGAAATGCGCTCAGGCACATTATTTATTTCGTCTTCTTTTCCCGCTCCAAATTGGCAACCTGAAAATATCCTGACACTTAACGATAGACGCAAAACAGTTTTGTTTTGTTATCGACTCCCGTAGAACCACGCTGAATAAGCTATAATGAGGACTTTCGATTTTTCTCATTTAAATTAAATCTCATGGCTCATTATCTTGAAATTCACCCCGAAAATCCGCAGCTTCGTTTAATTCACCGTGCGATTGAAATTATTCGGGGTGGCGGAATTATTGTTTATCCAACGGATTCGGCTTACGCACTGGCGTGTCATTTGGACGATAAACAGGCGTTAGATCGTATTCGGAGCATTCGCCGTTTGGACGATAAACATAATTTTACGTTGGTTTGCAAAGATCTCACGCAAGTGTCCAGCTTCAGTAAAATCAACAATGACGCATTTCGTTTGATTAAATCACTCACACCTGATGCGTTCACGTTTATTTTGGAAGCGACAAAAGAAGTGCCGCGTCGGTTACAGCATCCGAAGAAAAAAACCATTGGCGTGTGCATTCCTAAAAATGCAGTGGCTCAAAAACTACTCGAAGAATTTGGCGAACCGTTAATGACTACAACGTTAATTTTGCCACCTGACACCAACGCTTTGTCTGATCCTTACGATATTCGAGAACGTTTGGACGATTTGGTGGATTTAATTATTGATTCAGGTGAAATTGAATATCAACCGACCACAATTATTGATTGCACGGGGAATGTTTGCGAAATTGTCCGTCAAGGCAAAGGCATTGCGCCTTCTTTGGAAGAAAAATGATGATGAATGAACTCACGTTAATACAGCGAATTGTAGTTTGGATTTTGCCTGTCATTTTTGCGATTACGGTGCATGAAGTCGCGCATGGCTGGATGGCGAAAAAGTATGGCGATAACACGGCAGCCAGTTTAGGGCGATTGACGTTGAATCCGCTTAAACACATTGATTTGGTTGGAACGATTATTTTGCCTGGTTTGCTGTTAATAACGGGAACAGGCTTTATTTTTGGTTGGGCAAAACCTGTTCCCGTTGATTCGCGGTATTTTAAAAATCCGCGTCAAGATATGGCAATCGTCGCCCTCGCGGGTCCCGCCTCAAATTTGTTGATGGCAATCGGTTGGGCGTTAATCGCACGCCTTGGCGTGGCGGTGGGTTTGGGGAATGAAGCGATTGCTATGCCGCTAATTTATTCGGGCATCGCGGGAATTTCCATTAACTTGATTTTGATGCTGCTTAACCTGTTGCCCATTCCGCCGCTGGATGGCAGTCGAATTTTATCAGGAATGTTGCCCAGTTATTGGGCATGGCAATTTAATAAACTGGAACGATTTGGCTTTATTATTTTGTTGGGGATGCTTTATTTCAATGTGTTAAGCGTGATTTTGGCTTACCCAAAATACGTTTTAGAGCAGTGGTTTATGACGCTGGCGGGATTGTAGTAGCCATTGCGCGAGTTTGAATCGTATTCAAACTCGTGTGGCATTTCTATCCATTATTTCCCTAAAAGGGCTTCAATTTTATCGAGCAACCTTTCCATATCAACGGGCTTGGTGTCGTAATCATCACTACTATTGAGTGAATCTTTTGCCTTTGCAACGTAAGACGGCATGGCGTGTGCGGATAAAATAATCACGGGAATA
>CANKON010000183.1 GCA_947484105.1 Methylococcaceae bacterium
AACCGTTGTATTACCGTGACGCGTTTTTGGATGAACAATTAGCGACATTTTTAGCGTTAAAAAATTACGCTTCAACCGATGAAATGCCACCCGATGAATTTGTGTCGTGGGTTTTCCCACAATTATTTAAAGCCCGCGTACCACGTTATGAAGCGATTGCTGAAAAATACGGTTATACAATTGATGGAAACGACATGGCGAAAGTTGAAAACGAAGACGATTTTATTGCGTTGATTGCCGCCGCCTTGGCAAACCAAACAGGCTGAGGAGATTCAATGCCTTTAGTTGCACATACACATTTACCGACATTTGAACGCCTGCGCGAAGAAGGCGAAGAAATCATCGACCCGCAACGCGCCAGCCGTCAAGAAATTCGCGAAATTCATATCGGCTTGCTCAACATGATGCCCGATGCGGCATTAGAAGCAACCGAACGGCAATTTTTCCGCCTCGTTGGCGCGTGTAATCAAATTGCTCAGTTTCATGTTCATCCGTTCACGATTGACGGTTTGCAACGCAGTCCCGAAGCTCAAGCGCATATTGATAAATACTACGAGCCGTTTTCTAAAATCAAAGCGGACGGTTTAGACGCGCTGATTATTAGTGGCGCAAATGTGACGGGTTCTTATTTGCCAGACGAAGATTTTTGGCTGCCGTTGACAGACGTTTTTTCGTGGGCAAAAGAAAATGTAACCTCGATTTTGTGTTCATGTTTAGCGACGCACGCGATTATTCATTATTGCTATGGTGTGGCGCGAACGCGCTTGCCAGAAAAAAAATGGGGCGTTTTTTCACACACATTAGTCGATAGAACCCATCCGCTTGTGGTTGAAATTAACACGCGATTTGATGTCCCGCATTCTCGTTTTAATGAAATTTTTCAAAGCGACATGGAAGCGCATGGTTTGCGGGTTTTAGCTGTCAGTGCTGAAGCGGGCGTACATTTAGCAACAAGTGAAGACGGTTTTCGGATTGTGTTTTTTCAAGGGCATCCCGAATACGACGATATTAGTTTGTTGAAAGAATATAAACGCGAAGTGTCACGTTTTTATCGTGGTGAAATCGTGGATTATCCGCCCTACCCTGAGCATTATTTTAATGATGACCTGCAAGCGATTTTTGCGAATTACAAGTTGAACGTCATCGCCGCAAAACTCACGCAACTGCCTTTTCCTGAGTTTCCAGAAAAATTAGTGCTTGAACACATTGACAATACTTGGCGTGATACGGCAAAAGCGGTTTTCAATAATTGGCTCGGAAAAATTTACCAAATCACGCATCAAGATAGACGGATTCCGTTTATGGACGGCATTGATCCCAAAAATCCATTGGGCGATTATTTTTAAAGAACGTGGACGAAATTAGTCCACACCCATTTCAATTAGTAATTTAACAAATTCATCCGCAGGAATAGGCTTGCTTTTAATGTAGCCTTGATAAATATCACAGCCTTTAAGCCGTAAAAAATTCAGTTGCTCAATCGTTTCCACGCCTTCTGCTAAGATTTTAAAGCCCAATGTTTGTCCCATTGAAATAATCGCCGATGTAATCGCCATATCGTCGGCGTGATGTGGAATGTCATCAATGAAACTTTTGTCAATTTTCAATACATCAAGCGGAAAGCATTTTAAATACGCCAACGATGAATAGCCTGTCCCAAAATCATCAATCGCTAAATGAATGCCCAAATTACGCAACTCAGTCAAAATCCCGATAACCACTTCTTGATGTTCCATCAAACCGCTTTCAGTGAGTTCCAATTCGAGTTGTTCAGGCGGGTAATTCGTTTCATTTAAAACTGTTGTAACCAATTTCACCATGTCGCAATGTTTAAACTGTGACGGTGAAACATTCACGGCGAGCCGAATCGGCGCAACGCCTGCATCAAGCCATTCTTTACCTTGCCGACAAACTTCACGCAACACCCATTCGCCAATGCACATAATCAAGCCTGTTTCTTCCGCAATCGGAATAAACTTATACGGTGGAATCAAGCCTTCATTAGGTTCTTCCCAACGAACCAACGCTTCTGCGCCAATAATCTTGCCACTTTTGATATTAACTTGCGCTTGATAAAATACGCGCAATTCACCATTTTCGATGCCACGGCGTAATCGGGCTTCTAAATCAAGACGTTCACGCGCCGCAATCGTTAAACTTTCAGAAAAATAAGCAAAGCAACCGCGTCCATTATCTTTCGCTTGATAAAGCGCAATATCCGCGTTATCGATTAACAATTCAGGCGTTTCACCGTGTTGCGGATAAAGCGCGATGCCAATACTCGCTCCGATACGCACATCATCACTTTGTGTAAGTTTAAACGGTACCATTAAATCAGCCACGATTGCTGTTGCAACTCGTGCGGCATCTTCTTGATGACTAATATCTTCGAGCAACACAATGAATTCATCGCCACCCAGTCGCGCCACCGTATCGGTATCGCGCAAGCGTAACGCAATACGCTCGGCAACTTGTTTGAGTAATTCATCGCCCGCCAAATGTCCCAACGTATCATTAACCGCTTTAAAGCGATCTAAATCCATCATCAATACAGCAAGTTGTAGATTTTCTCGATTACTTAGGGCGATGCTATAAACAAGGTTGTCCATGAGTTTGCGGCGATTTGCCAATCCTGTTAGCGGATCATAAAACGCCAGATGTTTAATTTTTTCTTCTGCAATTTTATATTCTGTAATATCAACCAACGTGGCGACATAATGGGTTGTCGTACCATCGTCATCCTTTACCGCTGTAATCGTGAGCCATTGAGGGTAAATTTCGTTATTTTTATTACGATTCCAAATTTCGCCTTGCCACGACCCTATCGTTAATAATTTATCCCACATTTTTTTATAGAATTCGGCATCTTGTCGCCCCGATTTCAATAGCGTAGGCGTTTGTCCAATCGCCTCAATCGCGCTATAGCCCGTGATAGAGGTAAAGGCTTGATTGACGCGAATAATCACATTATCCGCGTTGGTAATTACAATGCCTTCTTGTGACTCAAACGAAATCGCGGCAATCCGCTGTTCAACGTCAAGTTGTTTGCGCTCGGTAATATCTTCTTTGATGGCTAAATAGTGGCTAATCTGCCCATTCGGTTGGCGAACGGGCGTAATTAACGCAAGTTCAATGTATTCGCTACCGTCTTTGCGCCGATTTATCAATTCACCTTTCCATGTTTTACCATTGCGAATGGTTTGCCATAATTGTTTACATGTTTCTTTTGAGGTTTTTCCCGAATTTAAAATATTGGGAGTCTGTCCCAATACTTCTTCCGCGCTATAACCCGTTGTGTCAGTAAATGCGGCGTTAGCGTATTCAATTTTGGCATTCAAATCGGTAATAATAATGGCGCAAGGATTTTGTTCCACCGCGAGCGAAAATTTACGCAGTGAATCTTCTGCTTTTTTGCGTTTTGTAATGTTTCGTGCGATGCCCAATACACCAATAATGTTGCCTTCAATATCATGCAACGGCGTTTTTATTGTTTCTACGAAGGCGTGACATCCATCATCAGCAAAGACTACGTTTTCTTCAGTCACATAAACTTTATCCGTCGCCATGATTTTTTGATCGTATTCGCGAAAGACATCTGCCAATTCTTTACTGACAAAATCGTAATCCGTTTTGCCAATAATGTCGGCTTCTTTTGCACCGATAAACCGTTCAAACATCGCGTTACACGATAAATACACACCGTCTTTGTTTTTGAGCCAAATTAAATCGGGAATTGCTTTGATTAACCCCAGTAAATGCGCCTCGCTATCGTGTAAACGTGCTTCATTTTCGTCGTGAATACGTAATAATGCTTGGAAACTGGATGCCATAACATTGAAGTTTTCAGCAATTAAAGCCAATTCATCTTGCGTATCTAAAGCAATGCGAGAAGATAAATTACCCTCAGCAAACTTTTGTGCAGATTGCGCAAGAGAATTGATATTTCCCATCATCGCGTAATAAATGCCGAT
>CANKON010000184.1 GCA_947484105.1 Methylococcaceae bacterium
GAATTACCGCGAAACATATTCGTGATATTAACAAAGTCGGATTGACTTCATTTGAAGTACCACGTGATTATTTGCTCGGAAAAATTTTAGGGCACAACGTTATTGATAAAAAAACAGGTGAATTGATTGCTCATGTTAATGATGAATTAACGGGGGCGATCATTGACCGATGTATTGAAGCGGGCGTAAGTGAATTCAATACTTTATATGTTAATGATTTGGATCGCGGAGCATATATTTCAACTGCGATGCGTTCTGATACAACTTCAAGTACATTGGAAGCATTAGTTGAAATTTACAGAATGATGCGTCCTGGTGAACCACCAACCCGCGAATCGGCTGAAAATTTATTTCAGAATCTATTTTTTACCGCTGACCGTTATGACTTATCAACTGTTGGACGAATGAAATTTAACCGTCGTTTAGGACGTGAAGAAATTGTTGGCACAGGTACATTAACGAAAGAAGACATTATCGACGTATTGAAAGAATTGATTTCAATTCGTAACGGTAACGGCATCGTTGATGACATTGATCATTTAGGAAATCGTCGCGTTCGATCAGTCGGTGAAATGGTCGAAAATCAATTCCGCGTTGGTTTGGTGCGTGTTGAACGAACTGTCAAAGAACGTTTGACTTTAGCCGATTCTGAAGGTTTAGTGCCACAAGAAATTATCAACGCAAAACCCGTTTCAGCGGCAATCAAAGAGTTTTTCGGCTCAAGTCAATTGTCGCAATTTATGGATCAAAATAATCCATTATCACAAATCACCCACAAACGCCGTGTATCTGCGTTAGGACCTGGTGGTTTAGCACGCGAACGTGCAGGTTTCGAAGTTCGAGACGTACATGCCACGCATTATGGTCGGGTTTGCCCAATTGAAACGCCTGAAGGACCAAACATCGGTTTGATTAACTCGTTGTCGGTTTATGCTCGCACGAATAGTTACGGCTTTTTAGAAACGCCTTACCGCAAAGTGGTTGATGGTAAAGTGACTGATCAAGTTGATTATTTGTCAGCGATTGAAGAAGGTGAATTTGTTATCGCGCAAGCCAGTGTTCCTGTGGATTCAACGGGGAAACTGGTTGATGGTTTGGTGTCTTGCCGACACAAAGACGAATTTACGTTAGCGATGTCGCCGACCGTGCAATATATGGACGTATCATCAAAACAAATTGTGTCGGTTGCGGCTTCAATTATTCCATTCTTAGAACACGATGACGCGAACAGAGCGTTAATGGGTTCGAACATGCAACGTCAAGCGGTTCCAACATTGCGTGCTGAAAAGCCGTTGGTCGGAACAGGCATGGAACGTACTGTAGCGAAAGATTCGGGCGTTTCGGTTGTTGCGACTCGTGGCGGTAAAATTGAGTCAGTTGACGCAGCGCGAATTGTAGTGCGTGTGAACGATACTGAAACCGAAAACGGCACATCGGGCGTTGATATTTATAACTTAATTAAATATACCCGATCGAACCAAAACACTTGTATCAATCAAAAACCGTTGGTAAAAGTAGGCGACGTTGTGAAATCTGGCGACATCATGGCTGATGGTCCTTCGACGGATATGGGTGAATTGGCATTGGGTCAAAATATGCTCGTGGCGTTCATGCCGTGGAATGGTTACAACTTCGAAGATTCGATTTTAGTTTCTGAGCGTGTTGTTAAAGAAGATCGTTTTACGACCATTCATATCGAAGAAAAAACCTGCGTCGCCCGTGATACCAAACACAGCCCCGAAGAAATTACCGCTGATATTCCAAATGTAAGTGAAGAAGCGTTATCGAAATTGGATGAATCAGGCATTGTTTATGTCGGAGCGGAAGTCAAAGGCGGCGATATTTTGGTCGGTAAAGTGACACCAAAAGGCGAAACGCAACTCACACCAGAAGAAAAATTATTGCGGGCAATTTTTGGCGAAAAAGCGGCGGACGTTAAAGATACGTCGTTGCGCGTGCCAGGTAGTATCGAAGGTACGGTTATTGATGTGCAAGTTTTCACCCGTGATGGCGTCAAAAAAGATAAACGCGCTTTAGACATCGAACAAGATCAAATCAAAAGTTACCGCAAAGATTTAGACGACCAAATGAAAATTTTGGAAGGCGACATTTTTGCTCGTGTTGCCAAAGAAGTCGTTGGCAAAATCGCGCAAGCTGGTAAAGATTTGAGTGCAGGTGATGAACTAACTGCAAAATATCTGAAAAATTTGAAACCGTCAGATTGGTTCAAACTCAAAATGAAAGATGACGAGTTGAACGTTTTGCTTGTTGCAACTGAAAAACAAATCGAGCAACAACGCAAAGATTTTGACGCGAAGTTTGAAGATAAAAAACGCAAAATCACGATGGGCGACGATTTACCGCCAGGTGTTTTGAAAATGGTGAAAGTGTATTTGGCGGTTAAACGTCGCATTCAACCAGGCGATAAAATGGCGGGACGACACGGAAATAAAGGTGTTATCTCGATGATTCGCCCGATTGAAGATATGCCGTACACTGCTGATGGAAATCCCGTTGACATCGTTTTGAATCCCCTTGGTGTACCGTCACGGATGAACGTTGGGCAGGTTTTGGAAACCCATTTGGGTTGGGCAGCAAAAGGGCTTGGCATCAAAATCGGCAAAATGCTCGAAGCGAAATACGATGAATCGAAAGGCAAAGTCAAAGCCATTCGTGAATATCTCGACAAAATTTACAATGGCAGTGGTCGCAAAGAAGATTTGAATTCGTTTAGCGATGCTGAAATTTTGGAAATGGCGACGAACTTAATCAGCGGCGTGCCAATGGCATCACCTGTTTTCGATGGTGCGGATGAAGAAGATATTCATAGAATGTTGCGTTTAGCTGATTTGCCTGAAGACGGTCAAACTTGGCTGTACGACGGATTAACAGGTGAGCGTTTTGAACGTAAAGTCACCGTTGGCTATATGTATATGTTGAAATTGAACCATTTGGTTGACGACAAAATGCACGCTCGTTCGACAGGTCCTTACAGCCTAGTGACGCAACAACCATTAGGCGGTAAAGCGCAATTCGGTGGTCAACGTTTCGGTGAAATGGAAGTTTGGGCGTTACAAGCCTACGGTGCCGCGTACACCTTGCAAGAAATGCTCACCGTCAAATCTGACGACGTAACTGGCAGAACGCGAATGTATAAAAACATCGTTGACGGCGACCATAAAATGGAAGCGGGAATGCCAGAATCCTTTAACGTGTTAATTAAAGAAATTCGTTCATTAGCAGTCAATATCGAATTAGAACGAGAATAATCTAGGCACAAGTTGGTCTACAAGGCGCAAGTTGGCGCCTTGTGCTTTTAAACGTATTTTAAAGAGGACAAGCTCTTGAAAGATTTAATGAATTTCTTAAAACGCCAAAATCGAGCAGAAGATTTTGATGCAATTAAAATCGGTTTGGCTTCACCTGAAGTGATTCGTTCGTGGTCTTACGGCGAAGTTAAAAAACCAGAAACTATCAATTACCGAACGTTTAAACCTGAACGTGACGGGTTGTTTTGCGCCAAAATTTTCGGACCTGTTAGCGATTACGAATGTTTGTGCGGCAAATATAAACGCTTAAAACATCGCGGCGTAATCTGTGAAAAATGTGGTGTTGAAGTCACGCTGTCAAAGGTGCGCCGTGATCGTATGGGACACATTGATTTAGCAAGTCCCGTTGCACATATTTGGTTCTTAAAATCATTACCTTCACGCATCGCGTTATTACTCGACATGACATTGCGCGAAATTGAGCGTGTGTTGTATTTTGAATCATTTGTGATTTTAGACGCTGGCGACACATCGTTAACAAAAGGTGCGTTGTTAAGTGACGATGAATTTCAAGATTATTCAGAACAATTTGGCGATGATTTCACCGCAAAAATGGGTGCAGAAGCGATTTATGAATTGTTGAAATCGATTGATTTAAAAGCTGAAGTTGAAATTTTAAAGCAAGAAATCAACGCGAC
>CANKON010000185.1 GCA_947484105.1 Methylococcaceae bacterium
AAAAGCTCAAAATACTGACATTTTCCCTCTCATCAGAATGTCGAAAATTTCTTTTTTAGTTTTATGCCTCGCGACTTATTTATTAACCGCGTGCAGCACGATTCCACTGACTCTACACAATACCGAAAACTTGTGTGCCACGTTCAAAGAAAAACGCGGTTGGTATAATGCGAGCAACGCGACGTTTAAAAAATGGGGCATTCCGATTCCCGTACAAATGGCAATCATGCACCAAGAATCACATTTCGTTGCGAATGCCGAAGCGTCAAGCGGATTTTCTTCATGGTTAGGGTTTGGTTCGAGTGCTTATGGTTATCCGCAAGCTAAAGATGAAACATGGAGCGATTACCAAAGTAAAAGTGGAAACATGTTTGCGGCACGCGATAATTTTGCCGATGCGTGTGATTTTATTGGCTGGTATTCACAAACAAGTTTTCAAAAATTGGGCATTCAAAAAAACGATGCGCGTAATTTATATCTTGCTTATCACGAAGGACATGGCGGTTTTAAACGACAAACTTACAATCAAAAACCGTGGTTATTAACCGTTTCAGATAAAGTCGCGCAACGCGCTCAACAATTTCAACTACAATTGCGAGCGTGCGGGATGCAGTGATTTTGACAGCTTATGAGTGGCAAATTGGTGTTTCACGTTGGCTCATGCGATTTTTAGCCGTTGGTTATTTTTTAGTGTTAATCACCTGTTTTATGAATAGCTTGGCATTAGTAATTAAATTAAGTTTAGCGATAGGCGTTTTTTTACAGGCTTGGAAAACATGGCAACAACATAGCGTATGCCATTGGCAATTAAATTATGACGATGAAAATGGTTGGAAAATTGCCGAATCGAGAGCGTCATATTCAATTGAAATTTTGCCTTCAACCGTTATTTCACGCGGGTTTATTTTTCTGCATTATCGAAGCGAAAACCAAAAATTTTATCGGCTCATTTTTCAAGATGCGTTGCTTTCAATTCCCGCTACCAACAATTATCGCCAATTGATCGTAACACTTAAAACCTATTCGTAATTTATGAAATTAACGCCAACGCAAACATCAATCCATCTTCACGTCCGTTTGTCGATTCATAATAATTTTTACGCACGCCGATTTCGTTAAATCCCATATTTTCATACAACGCAATGGCATAAATGTTTGAAGGACGCACTTCTAAAAACATCATTTCTGCTTCTTTGCTGGCGATAGAAATTAAGTGTTCCAAAATTTTTCGCCCGATGCCTTGTTTTTGTTCTCTAGGCGACACGCATAAATTCAAAATATGCGATTCACCCACCGCCATCGACATAATGCCGTAACCCAAAACATCGTCGCCCAATTCACAAACCCAGCAGTCATAACGGGTATTTAAGCAATCACGGAAAATATCCTCGCCCCACGGAAAGATGTAACTGGCTTTTTCAATTGCCACGACTTGAGGCAAATCAGAACGGTTCATTTTTCGTAAGCGCATCAAATCTTTACGCCCCACAGAATCAGGAAAAACTTTGGCATAAAACTCCACATCAGCATCATAAATTATAAAATCTTTTACTCGGTCAAGCAGTCCACGCATTTTTTAATTCTCAACACAAAATCACTAACAAATGTCATAAAGTTGCGATATTGTCGCATTTTTTTAAAAAATAAAGTCATTCGCCTCAAACAATCATCACGCTGGTTTAAATCAAAAAATCAAAATGTTATGATTAACGCGGTTTAAACGACTATAAACAATAGAAAAGCTGCGTGATTTGCAGCTTTTTTTGTATTTACGTTTTATTTTTTACGAGGTAATAAAGTGAGTAAAGATTTCATTTTCACATCCGAATCGGTTTCAGAAGGGCATCCAGACAAAGTAGCGGATCAAATTTCAGATGCCGTTTTAGACGCAATTTTAGCGCAAGACCCTAAAGCGCGTGTGGCGTGTGAAACACTTGTTAAAACAGGTATGGTGATTTTAGCAGGCGAAATTACGACTGATGCGTGGGTCGATACCGAAGCGTTAGTGCGTAAAGTTGTTTGCGAAATTGGTTATGACAATGGCGAAGTGGGTTTTGATGGTAACAGTTGTGCGGTTTTAAACGCGATTGGCAAACAATCCGCTGATATTGCAATGGGCGTTGATGAAGATGAAAGCCACGAACAAGGCGCGGGCGATCAAGGTTTGATGTTTGGTTATGCGAGCAATGAAACGGATGTTTTCATGCCTGCACCGATTACTTATTCTCATTTGTTAGTCAAACGCCAAGCTGAATTGCGTAAAAATAAAACGTTGCCGTGGTTGCGTCCCGATGCGAAAAGCCAAATCACGTTCCGTTATGAAAATAACAAACCTGTCGCAATTGATGCGGTCGTTTTATCGACTCAACATTCGCCTGAAATCAGTCAAAAATCCTTGCATGACGCGATTATGGACGAAGTGATTTTGCACGTTTTGCCAAAAGAATGGTTGCACAAAGACACCAAGTATTTCATCAATCCAACAGGTCAATTCATTATCGGCGGTCCTGTGGGCGATTGCGGTTTAACGGGTCGCAAAATTATCGTTGATACTTACGGTGGCATGGCGCGACATGGTGGCGGTGCATTTTCAGGTAAAGATCCTTCAAAAGTTGACCGTTCAGCAGCTTACATGGCGCGTTATGTGGCAAAAAATATCGTTGCAGCAGGTTTAGCGGATCGTTGTGAAATTCAAGTTTCTTACGCTATCGGCGTGGCAGAACCTACTTCAATTAGTGTTGATACTTTTGGCACAGGCAAATTGGACGAAAGTCGTTTAGTTGAAATCGTGCGTGATGTATTTGATATGCGCCCCAAAGGGTTAATCGCGCAATTGGGTTTATTGAAACCGATTTACCAACCGACAGCGGCTTACGGGCATTTTGGACGTAACGACGACACATTTAGTTGGGAAAAAACTGACAAAATTGATGCATTAAAATCTGCGGCTGGCATTTAAATTTATGGCTAAAGATAAAATAGACCTTCGTCGTAACCTGAAAGAAAGCGATGTAACGACTCAATCGCTAAAAATGTTTTTTGATAGCTTTCCATGTAAAGCCTATATCGATGACGATGGATTATTTATTGAAGTTGATGAAATCGATGCGCCAATTTTAGTTTCAATCAATCACGACGCAAAGTACATATCGTTTTCGTGTATTTTTGATGTTAGTAAAACAACGCCATATCAAGCGAAGTTATTGATTGTTAACGAGGTGAATAATTCGATCCCATTTATTAAATTTATTCTTCCACCCGAAGGTGAATCTAATGACTGTGTTTATACTGTTTCCGATTTAGGTTTTATCGGTGGTATGACTTTCGACGAATTAGATAGAGCTATAGGCTCTTTTATTGCGGCATTAAGACTTGCTCTCAAAGATTCTGAACTGTACAAATTAAACGGTTAAATAACCGAGGAAAATTAACATGAGTTTTACCGATTACAAAGTGGCTGACATTTCGTTGGCAGAATGGGGACGCAAAGAAATCAACATTGCGGAAACCGAAATGCCAGGTTTGATGGCATTGCGCGAGGAATTCGGCGTGGCGCAACCGTTGAAAGGCGCACGCATTTCGGGTTGTTTACACATGACGATTCAAACCGCCGTGTTGATTGAAACCTTAACGGCTTTAGGCGCGACAGTGCGTTGGTCATCGTGCAACATTTTTTCAACCCAAGATCACGCCGCCGCCGCCATAGCAGCCGCTGGAATTCCTGTTTTTGCGTGGAAAGGCGAAACCGAAGCTGAAGCCGAATGGTGCATTGAACAAACAATCGTCAGTGCAGATGGTTGGAAACCGAACATGATTTTGGACGATGGTGGCGATTTAACCGTCATGATGCACACTAAATTTCCAGAATTGATGGCGGATGT
>CANKON010000186.1 GCA_947484105.1 Methylococcaceae bacterium
CGTAAAAATGCGGGTTGTCCGATTAAATCGCGGATATTTTTACCCGTGTTTTTGATGATATTTTCAACCACGGGATACGCTTCAGGATGAACCGCCGACGCATCGAGCGGATTATCACCGTTCAAAATCCGTAAAAATCCCGCCGCTTGTTCATACGCTTTTTCGCCCAAACGCGGCACTTTTTTCAACTGTTTACGATTTTTAAACGCGCCATTTTCATTCCGAAACGCGACGATATTTTCACTCACGCTCGCCGATAAACCCGACACTTGTTTAAGCAACGAAACCGATGCCGTATTCACATCCACGCCGACTTTATTCACGCAATCTTCCACAACATTATTGAGCATTCGCGCCAGTTGCGTTTGATTTACGTCGTGTTGATATTGCCCCACGCCGATGGATTTGGGATCGATTTTCACCAACTCCGCCAACGGATCTTGCAAGCGTCGCGCAATCGACACCGCGCCGCGCAACGTTACGTCTAAATCGGGAAATTCTTTTGCCGCCAATTCCGAAGCCGAATACACCGACGCTCCAGCTTCAGAAACGGTAATTTTGTTAAATTTCAACTCGCTGTGACGTTTCAACACATCAGCGACCAAAGCATCGGTTTCGCGCGACGCGGTGCCGTTGCCAATGCTGACCAGTTCCACATTATGTTGAGCAATCAATGTCGCTAATTTGGCAATCGAACCGTCCCAATCGTTGCGCGGTTGATGCGGATAAATCACGTCGGTGGCAACCACTTTGCCAGTTTTATCGACAATCGCCACTTTCACGCCCGTCCGAATGCCAGGATCCAAACCCATCGTGGTTTTCGCGCCCGCTGGTGCCGCCAATAATAAATCACGCAAATTGTGGGCGAAAACCCGAATTGCTTCCGCGTCTGCCGCTTCACGAAGTTGGCTTTTCAAATCCAAATCCAAGCGTGTGAACAATTTCGTTTTCCAACCCAAACGCGCGGTTTCTGCCAGCCACGCATTCGCGGGTTGGGAAATATCACCCACGTTTAATTGTCGCGCCACTTTCTGAGCGCACAATTCATGACCCAATTTTTCGTCCGCCGCAGGTTGCAACGTTACCACTAAACAATCTTCATTGCGTCCGCGCAACATCGCCAAAATGCGATGTGACGGCATTTTTTGCAGCGGTTCACGGTAATCAAAATAATCTTTGAATTTCTCGGCTTGCGCTTCTTTTCCCGCGACAACGTGAACGTGCATAACGCCTTGTTGCCAAACGTGTTCACGCAAATCCGCCAGCAGTGGCGCGTTTTCAGATAATTCTTCCATCAAAATTTGTCGTGCGCCTTCCAATGCAGCGGCAACATCAACCACGCCTTTTTCAGCATTCACATAGTTGGCGGCAAATACTTCGGGCGCAACGTTTCGATTAGCCAAAATCTCGTGCGTCAACGGTTCTAAACCCGCTTCACGAGCGATTTGCGCTTTGGTGCGGCGTTTTTGTTTGAACGGCAAATACAAATCTTCGAGCAAGGTTTTGGTTTCAGCAGCGTTAATCGCAGTTTCTAATTCGGGTGTTAGTTTTTCTTGCGACGCGATACTCTCTAAAATCGTGGCGCGACGGGCGTTCAGTTCGCGCAAATAGCCCAAACGTTCTTCGAGCAAACGCAATTGTGTGTCGTCCAAACCGCCGGTGATTTCTTTTCGATAACGGGAAATAAACGGCACCGTCGCGCCTTCGTCTAAAAGTGCGACGGCGGCGTTAATTTGATTGACGTGAACGGCTAATTCTTGGGCAAGTGTTTGATTGATGGTCATGATTGGATGATTTGGATTATTCGGCGTTTAACAAAATGACTTCGAGTTCTTCGGTGATTTCTTCTTGGCGATAAATTTGGGATTTGTGATGTAGTTTTTGGGTTTGTGCGTCGAGATGTTGCACCGCGCCTTCCAAATGCTGGAGTCGGCGACGATTTTCAGCCAGCGACGAAAGATAAATAATTTCGTGCAATATTGGCAGCAATACCTGTTCCAGCATTTTTACGAAAAAAAGTTCGGGCGACACATTCAACAGCGGTGCTTCTTCTTCGGTTTTGGGCGGTCGCGGCAGTGGCAAAATTTGTCGGTGTTGAATTTGATTGCTGTGCAGGTCGTGATAAACCGCCATCAACGTGCAATCAGCGTCTAAATTGTTAAGGCATTGCATCAGTTGTTCGAGCAATAGCGGCACGTCTTCCACGACATTCATGCCGGTCAAGCGTGCAATTAGCCGATAATCGTACGCTTCAGCTCGCGCAATTAACCGATTGCCGACCGCAATAATGCCGGCATACGGTTTATTTTTCAGGCTGTCCAGCAACTTTTCATTAAAATCACCACAAAATCCGCGTTCTGAACCTAGCACCAGATAAACGATTTGACCGTTATCGTCGCTGACAAAATGCGGATACGCTGCCAAAAAACGCGCAGAATTACTTTCAACGTGGGCGACCATTTGTGATTGCCAGATTTGTAACTGCGTGAGTTTATGCACCGCCATCAACGCGAGATTTTTCATGGCATTGAGAATACCGCGAATATCTTCGAGTTGGTGAATGTGTTGGTATAAATCGCGGCTTCGGCTCATTTTAGGCTAACCAATTGGCGACAGCGTGTTGCCATTGTTCATGGGAACTGTCGAGCGTTAAATCGGTATTTTTCACGCCTTGCGCGAGGCGTTCTAAAGCCTGCTCAAGGTCAGAAAATTCTAACGCATTGAGGCAATCACTGTTGAAAGCCACCAGCCACGCCAGTTGACACAAACTCGATAACGGCGTGAACCGATCTTGTTTCAGCAATTCACGCAATAATCGCCCACGTTGAATACGTTGTTCCATCGACGCTTCCAAACGTTGACCAAAACGGGTGAACATTTCGAGTTCTAAAAACTGCAAATAATCCAGTTTCATTTGTCCAGCTTGATTGCGAATCGCAGGATGTTGCGCTTTGCCGCCAATGCGTGACACCGATTTTGCAATATCAATCGCCGGACGAAAACCCGACGTAAATAAATTACTGTCCAAATAAATTTGCCCGTCGGTAATCGAAATTAAATTCGTCGGAATGTACGCGGCAATTTCGCCTTGTTGCGTTTCGACAATCGGCAATGCCGTCATCGTGCCGCCGCCGTGTTCGGGATTGTAACGAGTGGAACGCTCTAACAAACGCGAATGAATAAAGAAAATATCACCCGGATACGCTTCTCGACCCGGCGGACGACGCAATAATAACGACAATTCCCGATACGTTCGGGCGTGCGTGGACAAATCATCGTAAACAATCAGCGTGTCGCGTCCTTTTGCCATCCAATACTCTGCCAAAGCACAGCCAGAAAACGGGGCGATATATTGCAAACCAGGTAACGCATTGGCTTCGGCAACAACACACACGGTGTACGCCAATGCGCCATGTTGTTTGAGCGTTTCAATTGTGCTGACGACGGTCGAACGTTTTTGCCCAATCAACACCACGATGCAAATGACATTTTTATCTTTTTGATTGATAACGGTATCGAGCGCAATCGAACTACGCCCCAGCCCTTCATCACCAATAATCAGTTGGCGTTGTCCTTTGCCAATTGGAATCAGCGCGTCGATAATTTTAATGCCGGTGTAAAGCGGTTCATTAACGAAATCGCGAGCGGTAATCACGGGGGAATTTTTTTCCAATTTTTCGCGGGTCGAAGCCTCCGGTGGCGCGTCGCCGTCTAACGGCAAACCGAGTGGATCAATGATGCGCCCTAAAAATGCTTCGCCCACTGGTACGCTCAAAGGATGACGGGCAGGGCGCACCGTGGTTCCGGCGGTTAGCGAAGGTGTTTCATAAAGTAAAATTACGCCAATGCGGTCGCAACTTA
>CANKON010000187.1 GCA_947484105.1 Methylococcaceae bacterium
ATAAAAGCGGCTAAACCGATTGTTAAACCCACACCAAAACCTGCCGCAACAGGCGGTTATCACAAACCTTAATCTTTTGAACTCATGAAAAAAATTTTTATTTCTGACAAACTCGCTAATGACGGCGTGAATTATTTAAAAGCTCAATCTGATATTGAAATTCATTTTGAAGTGGGACTGACCGAAGACGAACTTTGCGCGAAAATTGGTGATTTTGATGCGTTGTTAATTCGCAGCGATACCGTTGTCACACCAAAAGTATTGCAAGCGGCAAAGAATTTGAAATTGATTGGACGCGCGGGAATTGGTGTGGATAACGTCGATATTCCAGCCGCAACCGAAATGGGCGTAATCGTGATGAATACGCCCGATGCAAACGCGACGACAACGGCTGAACTCGCCATTGCTCACATGATGTCACTCAGCCGTCATTTACCCACAGCTGACAAATCAGTACGCGAAGGCAAATGGGAACGCTCAAAATTAACAGGCGTTGAAATCGCGCGTAAAACGTTGGGAATCGTTGGTTTTGGCACGATTGGGCGTTTGGTTTCACAACGCGCGGCAGGTTTAAAAATGAACGTAATTGCCTTTGATCCGTTTGTTGCACCTGAAATTTATGCTGATTTAGGCGTTGAATCTGTAAGTTTAGACGACTTAATTTCATGTTCTGATTACATCACTTTGCATTGCCCCTTAATTGAAAAAACAAAAAATATCATCGGTGCGGCGCAATTTGAAAAAATGAAAAATTCGGCAATGCTCATTAACTGCGCTCGCGGTGGTTTGATTGACGAAGCGGCACTTTATGACGCACTAAAAAATAAACAAATCGCGGGCGCGGCGTTGGATGTTTATGAAAATGAACCACCGAAAAATTCGCCGTTGTTTGAATTAGACAATATCGTTTTCACGCCGCATTTAGGCGCATCGACAAATGAAGCGCAGCTTGCTGTCAGTGTTGAAATTGCCGAACAAGCGGTGACATTTTTACGCACAGGCGAAGCGGTAAATGCGTTGAATTTGCCGCGTGTTTCGGCGGATGAATTGAAAAAATCTAATGATTACATGAATCTTGCCACGCAATTAGGCAAGGTTTTAGCTGGTTTAAGCACGCAGCCGTTGACGAAGTTAGAAGTTTCTTTATTTGGCAGAGCGGCGGAAGTTTCACCACGTCCTGTTTCGGTGGCGGCGTTAATTGGTGTTTTGTGTGGGCAAGTTTCAACGCCTGTTAATCGCGTGAATGCTGAAAATATCGCCAAACGTCAAGGTTTGGCTTTGGTCGAATCGGTGTCACAAGAAACGCAAGATTACGTTTCATTGATTAAATTAACGGGTCACAGCGCGAATAATTCGATTACGTTGTCGGGCGTTTTGTTGGGTGGACGCTTGCCGCGCTTGGTGTCGATTAACGAGATGGACATAGAAGTTGTGCCAGAAGGGACGTTGCTCATCACGCACCATGACGATAAACCTGGTGTGATTTCAGCAATTAGTTCGGTGTTAGGCAATGCAGCGATTAACATTTCCAGAATGCAAGTTGGCACAGCAGATAATCAAGCGCACGCGATGGCGGTGATTAGTATTTCTGAACCGTTGGACGCTGATTTGTTGGCGCAAATTGGTGCAATTCCAGCGGTAAATCAAGCTACGCAAATCACGTTATGAGTTTCGACACCGTCTGTTTTGATTGCGATAGCACGTTAAGCAAAATCGAAGGCATCGACGAATTAGCGCAGCGAGTGGGTTTAGGCGAAGAACTTGCCAAACTCACCGACGCGGCAATGAATGGCGAAGTGGCTTTAGAAGACATTTACGGCAAGCGATTAGAACTAATCAAACCCAATCGTGACGCGATTTTGTGGCTGGCTGATTTGTATATTTCAGAATTGGTTGACGGCGTTGCCGAGGTTTTTACCGAACTTCAAAAACACAATAAAACCGTTCACATTATCAGCGGCGGTTTGTTGCCCGCGATTTTACCGTTAGCGAAATTACTGAATGTTCCTGCTGAAAATGTTCACGCGGTTGATATTTATTTTGCTGAAAATGGTGATTATTTAGGTTTTGAAACCGAATCGCCGTTGGCAAAAAATGGTGGGAAAGCCGCAGTTGTCAAATCATTGCAAGCCACAAATTTAATCATGATTGGTGATGGAAAAACGGATTTAGAAGCCCAGCAAGCGGGCGCAAAAGTTGTCGGTTTTGGTGGTGTAGTGAATAGAAAAATCGTTCGTGAACAAGCTGATTTTTTCGTTACCGACAAAAATTTAACAGCGGTTTTACCGCACATTTTATAAACTTTTTTAACTAATAATTTAGAGAGTAAGCAACATGGCTGGTCACAGTAAATGGGCAAATATCAAACACCGTAAAGCAGGACAAGATGCACAACGGGCAAAAATTTTCACTAAAGTGTTACGCGAACTTAACGTCGCCGTAAAAAGTTCAGGCGGCGACCCCGCCAGTAATCCTGCGTTACGCACCGCGATTGACAAAGCATTAGGCGCGAATATGCGTCGTGATACGATTGATAATGCCATCAAAAAAGCGTCTGGAACGTTAGAAGGTGTAAATTATGAATCAATACGTTATGAAGGTTACGGTGCAGGCGGCGTTGCTGTGATTGTTGATTGTTTAACGGACAATAAACAACGCACGGTGGGCGAAGTGCGTCATGCGTTCAGTAAATCGGGGGGCAATTTAGGCACCGACGGTTCGGTTGCGTACATGTTTAGCAAATTGGGCATCATCAGCTACAACGCCGAAACCGACGAAGATGCGTTAATGGAAGCAGCAATTGAAGCGGGTGCAAACGATGTTGTGACAAATGATGACGGTTCAAAAGACGTGATGACAACGTTAGAAAACTATTTGAATGTCAAAGAAGCGTTAATTGCCGCAGGTTTTGCGCCTGAAAGTTCTGAAATTACAATGCAAGCAGAATTAAAAGCTGAATTAGACAAAGAAAATGCTGAAAAAATGATGTTGTTAATTGAGCGTTTAGAAGATTTAGACGACGTGCAAAATGTCTATTCAAACGGTGATATTAGCGACGAAATTATGGCGACGATGGGTTGAGAATTTTAGGCATCGACCCAGGTTCGCGCCTCACAGGTTACGGCATTATTGAAATGTTGCCGAATGGTTATCGTTATATTTCCAGCGGTGTTTTGAAAATTCAAGCTGACGATTTTCCCCGCAAACTCAAACAGATTTTCGACGGAATTTTACAACTTGTCGAAATTCATAAACCTGAACAAATGGCGATTGAACAAGTTTTTATGGGCAAAAATGCAGATTCAGCATTGAAACTCGGGCAAGCACGCGGTGCGGCAATTTGTGCCGTGCAAACACAGGATATTTCGGTTTTTGAATATGCCGCGCGTGAAGTCAAATTAGCGATTGTTGGCAAAGGCAGCGCGGATAAATTACAAGTTCAACAAATGGTGAAATTGCTTTTAAACATTCAAGGTGACTTACAAATCGACGCGAGCGACGCGCTTGGAATTGCAATTTGTCACGCGAATTTTTATCAAACCCAACAACGTCTACAAATTGGAATTAAACAATGATTGGATTTTTGCGTGGAAAAATCATTTTGAAAACGCCACCGTTAATCGTATTAGACGTAAATGGCGTAGGTTATGAAATCGAAGCTCCGATGACGGTGTTTTATGATTTGCCAGAAATCGGCGCGGAACTCACGTTTCAAACGCACTTAGTCGTTCGTGAAGATGCACACAGTTTATTTGGTTTTGTGACTGAATCCGACAAAGTCATGTTTAAAACGTTAATAAAAATCAGCGGCGTGGGTGCGAAAATGGCG
>CANKON010000188.1 GCA_947484105.1 Methylococcaceae bacterium
TCATTCTTTAATCCTTCTGATACTTCATTTAGAAATTGTTGCTCAGTTAAATTCTGCTCATCAATTGAACCATCATAGTAATGGTATCTATTTTTCCCAGATTGTTTAGCAATGTACATGGCATGATCTGCATGACGCAGCAAGGTGTCTGGATCGTGATCGTCGATAGGATAAATTGTTAATCCAATACTTGCTGTAACTGTGGCGGTCAAATCATCAATCTCAATTGATTTGGCAATGGCTACCAACAAGCGTTCAACGCATTGAATACACTGATCTAGGTCTTCCAATCCCAGTAACAAAATAACAAATTCATCCCCACCCAAACGAGCTAACGTGTCACCTTCTCTGATGATCGGTATAATTCGCTCAGTTACTTTAATTAACACCTGATCACCTATGTGATGACCGAAATTATCATTGATAGGTTTAAAACCATCTAAGTCTATGTAACAAACAGCTAGTAATTTCTTATCGCGTTTAGTTTGTGCAATCGCCTGTTTCATACGATCCGCTAGTAACAGGCGATTGGGAATACCTGTTAAAGCATCATAGTGAGCGGTACGTTCTAGTTGTTTTTCATGTTTCTTTAAGGCTGTAATGTCTGTAGCGATACTGACGTAGTGACTTGGATCGCCATTATTATCGTTAATAGCTGAAAGCGTGGTAAACGAGGGGTACAATTGACCATCTTTTTTGCGATCCCAAATTTCACCACTCCAATACCCCGTGTCATTGACGCTTTGCCACATATTTTTATAAAACTCATCGCTTTGATAACCAGATCTGAGAAAACGAGGATTTTTACCTAAGACTTCATCACGTTCATAACCCGTTATTTTTGTAAAAGCAGCATTAACATCAATTAGTTCTTTCTTGCTATTAGCAATCATTATGTTTTCTTGAGTATGCTCAAACATACTTTTCATTAAATTCAGTTTATCGTAATACTCTTTCAATTCAGTTATGTCGTCATACATCCCAAGAATTCCTATCACATTACCTTCTTGATTTTGCAGAGGGATTTTTGACGTTCGTAACCATATGATGTCACCAGTATCGGTCATCTGTGGTTCTTCATAATTGAGTTTGGATTCCTTTCTTACCATAACGTCCTTGTCGTCCGCCTGATAAAGTGCGGCATTTTCAGACCAGCTCAATTCATAATCATTTTTACCGATTAAGTCTTCGGGATTCATAACGCCTGCATCTTTAGCAAAAACGGCATTGCAGCCTAAATATCGGCAATCTGTATCTTTCCAAAATATACGTTGTGGTGAAGCGTCGATAATAGTACGCAAGAAGGATTGTGTTAAGAGTAATTGTTCTCGTTCATTAAGTAATAATCTCTGCCGAATCATCGCCATTACAATGACCAACAAAGCCGCCCCTATAGTTAAATTTTGTTGAATACCCACTTTGTTATGATTATCAAAAACAAAAATCATTGCTGTTGAAGCTAACAATACGTTTACAAGCGGCATTAAACGCAAAAAACTCTCACACACGCTATCCCATTGTGCAGATTCTGATTTCTTTAAATTCCAAGTGCTACTGCTGATTCCTGCGATTAAAATCCCAATTGAAAAAGCGGCATTTAACATTTCACCATCCATAGTGAAGCCGATAAGTGCCAATAGATTCCAACGCATCCAACTTAGTGCTATCACGATTAAGCCAACTAAAAACCACAATAAATGATTCGATAAAGTCAATCTTAGAGTAGGAATCATTATGAGCGATAAATTGACCACCATTAATAAACTGACGGGATAAGCTATTAACACTAAAAAGGAAACCGAATCGACTGCGCCGCGTTGTGGTAAATATAAAATCAGCACTAAAGCCAATGAAGCAATTGAAAGTGATAAAACATCCAACAAGATAATTTTGTAGGTGATTCGTGATAATTTGTGAATGTAGATTTCAGTAATTAAACCAAATACTAAACAAGGTCCTAACCACAAATAGAACAAATCAGAAGGGGAAGGAAATTTATTATAGTTTGTAAATACCTGAATATCCCAAATTAACTGTCCAAGTGCATAACCACCAAAACCGAGTAAAAACCAAATTTTGACTAAACGTTGCTCCCTAGAAATGGCTTCTTTATAACTTAATCCCGCACAAATAGCTGATGCAAAAGTGCCTGATGTCCAATGCAAGTTATCAAAGAATTTCATCCACATAGATTCTGTCGCTACATAGCAACCCAAAATACCTATCAAAATGCCAAATGAACCTACTAAAAATACTTTCGAGTATTGGTTGTTGATTGGTTGTGTGTTTATATGCAACATAGTTATCCTTGTGAGACTCTAAATTGACGTTGTTGTTTCACATTTGGAGGTATTTCAAAACCGACTAAGGTTGATTAGCGGTCATATGTAATACAAAATTACGGGGCGATAGAATTTATTGTGTAGAACCTTGTGAAATGATAACAATTCATCAAGTTTGTTTAAGTGTTAAGTCGGACCATCTATTTAAAACTTCTTCTGCCATTTCTATCATTTTCTCTGCTTGTAACACAGCTTGTATTGCTTCCTCTCTCGCTGTGACTTCGGCTTTTTCCACGGCTGTTGCTGTTGCTTTTAAAGCTGCCCGCGCAATCGAAATCACAACATCGGTCGCTGCATTGTTCGACCTATTTTCTATGGATTTAGCCACTACGTCTGTGTCTTGTATTGTTATACGCATAGACAGTATCTTAGTTCAGCAACATACGGGTGGCATTAAACACATGTACCATGATCGTCAACCCCGACAAAAAAAGTAATGTGGCTGTGTAGTAAATGTTAATCGTGAAATTCATGGCATCACCTCAAATTTGAAATATATTCCAACGTCTTAATGTGATGAAATTTCAACATATTTCAAAGGTAATTCCTTACACAAACTTACACTGCTTGTGTCTGGCTAATCCGCTGTCACGTCTTAAATATCCGTTTCCACAGATGATTTTCATCACTATGTTTAGCTTTTTCTACTGGCGATTGTTCTTGTTGATGCGTCAATAATAATGTCAGCCTTCGTCTTTCAGCCGATTCTTCATCTAACCTTCGTTCAAGCGAACTCACAAATTCTCTCTCCCTGTTCAACTCACGTTCGAGAAACTCTACTTTTTGCTTTAAAACAGCTTGTTCGATTCGTTCATTTTCAGGTTCGGTTATGGTTTTTAGTTCTGGTTCTGTAACGTTCGGCGGATACACCCTAAACAATTCTGACGGGTCTATTTGATAGCGTCCATTTTCATCCTTAGCCGCGCTTAAACGTCCACTACTTATGGCTTCAGAGATAGTGGATTTAGACTTTTTACTCTCTTTAGCGGCTTGCGTTAATGTGAAAAATGGCATCATTCGGTCTGGTTCGGTCGTGGTTTTCTATTAGTTCAATTAAGGGTTCGGCAAAACTAATGGTTCAATTCGTCTTTTATAATCTGTTATGGTAAAAAATGGAATGGTTCACAAATTAAAAAGGTGAACTAACTGCTTTCTTTGTTAAGAAAAGAACTGTGTTGGTTCACTCTTAAAACCCGACGATTAGCCACATAACGTTCGATATAATCAATCTTTTCAACATGATAGAAAAAGGCTTTATTAGTTCTATCTATGCGTTTCAACTTCCAACCCATCTTCTTCAAGAAATTCCCCATTGTCTGCATGGGTCGAATAGATTCCTTTCGATAATCACTAAATCCATTTGCTGCTAATTCAGCCGCATGACGTTTCAATATCTCACAGAATTCCAACGCAACATCTTTGTCTATTCGGTCAAAACTCAGTACCAGTGCCTGTAATTCATGGAATATCTTGTACAGTGAA
>CANKON010000189.1 GCA_947484105.1 Methylococcaceae bacterium
AATTTTTAGAAAATTGTTGAATTTGCGAACTCGAAAAACCACGCTGTAATAAAAATTGTGTGCGTTTTGCCCAATCTTGGCGGGTTAGCGGTTCAATGTCGCCGTATTTTTTACAATACGTTTGGGTTAATAAATCGAGCCAATTATCCGCCACTGTCAGCAAAACGTCATTTAAATTAGTTTGAGCAACATCTATGCCTTTTTGACTAAGTTCATAACGAATCGCGGTTGCACCGTAGCCTTTTCGTAATCTAGCGCGGGCGTAATTTTCGGCAAAACGTGCGTCACTTTGCCAGTTACTTGTGGCTAATTCGTCGATGACAACTTGAATATCAGCGCGTTCAAACCCTTTTTGCATCAGTTTGGTGAGTAATTCTTTTTGCGAATGCTCACGACGCGCAAGTAAGCGCAAACAATGGTTTTTTATGTCGTGAGCAATGGAATTCACAGCGGGGTTTTAGAGCGGCTCGTCAACGTCTAATTCGTCGTCTGTTGGTTCAAATTCTTTCACCGCAAGCAACGGTTTTTGGAACGCTTCATCACGGATTTTCATTTCTAACTCTTTGGCTTTTTCAGGATTTTCTTTGAAAAAGAGTTTGGCGTTTTCTTTGCCTTGTCCGATTTTTTCAGTGCCGTAGCTGTACCAAGACCCTGCTTTTTGTACAAAACCAAAATTCACACCTAAATCGACCAATTCACCTGCAAACGAAATGCCTTCGCCGTATAAAATTTCAAATTCGGCTTGCTTGAACGGCGGCGCAACTTTATTTTTCACGACTTTCACGCGCGTTTCGTTACCGATAATGTCGTCGCCTTTTTTCACAGCACCGATGCGGCGAATATCTAAACGCACCGACGCATAAAATTTCAACGCATTACCACCCGTTGTCGTTTCTGGAGATCCGAACATAACTCCTATTTTCATGCGAATTTGATTGATGAAAATCACCATCGTGTTAGAACGCTTAATGTTTGCGGTCAATTTCCGTAAGGCTTGCGACATTAAACGCGCTTGCAAACCCATATGCGAATCACCCATATCACCTTCAATTTCGGCTTTCGGAGTCAACGCAGCAACTGAATCCACAACCACAATATCAATCGCGCCAGAACGCACTAACGAATCGGTAATTTCTAAGGCTTGCTCGCCTGTGTCGGGTTGTGAAACGTATAAATTGGCAATATCAACACCCAATTTTCCCGCGTAGTTAATGTCCAAAGCGTGTTCCGCATCAATAAACGCCGCTGTGCCGCCCAGTTTTTGAACTTCGGCAATCACTTGCAGCGTCAATGTTGTTTTTCCTGACGATTCTGGACCATAAATTTCAATGATTCGCCCGCGTGGCAAACCACCACAACCGAGCGCAATATCTAAACTCAACGAACCTGTCGATACGACTTCAATATCTTTCGAAATATCCACGTCACCCATTTTCATCACTGAACCTTTGCCGTGTTGCTTTTCAATTTGCATCAGTGCAGCGGCGAGTGCTTTTTTCTTATTTTCGTCCATTTGAATCCTCGTTTATTCGTTGAAAAAGAGATAATTTACTGCATTCATTATCACACAGATTCAATTTAATTATGAAAACAGCTCAAACATTTTCAGCGATTGCAAAACAAATTAGCGACGTAACCCAAACGTCTTTTGAAATCGAAAACACAAAATCTATTTCGGGTGGCGATATTAACGCGGCATTTTTACTTGAAGGTAAAAATCAGCGTTATTTTGTAAAATTAAATCAGGCGAATTTGCTTGAAATGTTCGCCGCCGAATTTATAGGTTTAACCGAATTGGCAAAAACACAAACCGTAAAAATCGCGTCTCCCATTACATTCGGTCAAACCGACAAAAACAGTTTTTTGGTTTTAGAATTTATCGAATTTAAACGCGCCACGCCAAAATCTGAAACACGATTCGGTCAACAACTCGCCCAATTACATTTACAAAAACAGCCTTATTTTGGTTGGAAAATTGACAATACAATTGGTTCAACGCCTCAACCAAATGCACGTTCTGAAAATTGGGTTACTTTTTGGCGTGAACAGCGTTTTGGTTTTCAATTACAACTTGCTGCACAAAAAGGTTATGGTGGGAAATTGCAAATCTTGGGTGAAAAATTGTGCGAACGCTTGGATGATTTTTTTATCGATTACAAACCGCAACCTTCATTGCTTCACGGTGATTTGTGGGGCGGAAACTTTGCAACGGATAATGAAAATAATCCCGTCATATTTGACCCCGCGTGTTATTACGGCGACCGTGAAACCGATTTAGCGATGACCGAATTATTTGGTGGTTTTGGGCAAAATTTTTATGCGGCTTATAACGAGGTTTTGCAATTAGATTCAGGTTATAAAACACGCAAAACGCTTTACAACCTTTATCATATTTTGAATCACGTTAATTTATTCGGCGGCGGTTATGCGTCGCAAGCTGAAAAGATGATGCAAAAATTATTAGCGAAATAATCGTGCTTTCCAGATTTGAAATTTCGCATTTTGCGCGATAAGTGAAACGTTTTGTTTGCCAAAAAGTTTCGCCAATGACACGCCATAATTCAAATGGCGATTACCAATTACCCACAATTCACCATTTTGGCGCAGTACATTTTTGGCTTGTTGAAACATCGTTTGCGCGATGAAATCACCGATAACGTGCTGTTGATGAAACGGCGGATTGCACAAAACACAATCCGCTGAATGAAGCGGGAAATTCGTCAAACAATCGCCAACATAAAACTGCGCGGTTCGACTTTGAAATGCTTTTTCAAAATTTTCCCGTGCCGATTCAATTGCCATAAACGATTCATCAACAAAATGAATTTGTGCCGCTGGATTTTTTTCTGCCGCAATCAATCCGACAATGCCATTTCCACAACCTAAATCCACGATGTCATTAAACTTTTCAGATTTGGGTAAATGTTCCAGAAAAAAGCGCGTGCCGATGTCCAACTTTTCACGCGAAAAAACGTTCGCATGATTCGCAATTTCATAATGTGTATTTTCTAAAACGTAACGAATCGGATACGGATTTTGTGGTGCGGATAAATTTGGATTAAACGTAGCAAAAATCAAACGCGCTTTTTTCTGTGCCAGCGACGTTTGGGTTTCGCCGATGATTCGCGCCAATAAATTCCAAACACTCGGCGTTAACATTTTGATCATTCCTGCGACAATAATTTTCGACTTGTCAGAAATTTTTGAACGCAATTGTAATAATTGAAATTCCAATAACGCCAATGTTTTTGGGACTTTAATCACGACTAAATCAAAAACGTGCGGCAACGGCTCGACACTTTTTAGCAACGTCACTGCATTTTCAGGCAAATGATTTGCTGCGACATTCAAACGTGTGGCTTGTTGTGAAAGATACGAATCGGAAAGCGCGTGCGTTTGAAATGAATTTAAACCGATTGCTAACGCGCCAAAACTGTCATTGATAATTAAGATTTTTGTGGTGTGTGGCAAATTCAAATTTGCAATGTTTTCCAAAACATATTCATCAGCAGCATCCCAAGCGCGTAGTGATTCATGTCCATTTTTTGGCAGTCGCTGTAGTTCAAATTCACTATTTAAAATGCAAAGTTTTTCAATCATTCGTGTTTTCCCAATTTTTTAATCTATTATGGTAACGGTTACAATGCAAAACGACGTAATGTAAACGCCTTTTTATCCTTTTCTATTATTCTTCAAAACAGGTGACTTATGAATTTCAGTGATTTTTTAAACGATTTAAAAACCAAAGCTAACGAACTTAAAACTGAAGCCTTA
>CANKON010000190.1 GCA_947484105.1 Methylococcaceae bacterium
AATTTAATCACCTTAGCTTTGTCGAAGCGATTGAAGAATTAGCCACGTTCGCAGGCGTTGAAATTCCTTACGAAAATCAAACCAACTTCGAGCCAGAAACGAAAAATAAACTCCTCGATTTACAGCAACTCATGGCGCAAGTCGCCACGTTTTACGTTGAACAACTTAAAAATCATCCTCAAAAAAACACCGCTATCGATTACTTAAAAGGACGTGGACTTCCTGGTGTTATTGCGCGTGATTTTATGATTGGCTACGCGCCAGACGGTTGGCAAATTTTGCCGCCACATTTTAAAAACACTGAATTGCTATGCGAAGCAGGAATGTTGGCATTCAAAAACGATATGTATTATGACCGTTTTCGGCAGCGAATTATGTTTCCAATTCGCAATAAACGCGGTCACGTCATTGGTTTTGGCGGGCGTGTTTTGGACGATACGCCGCAACCGAAATATCTCAACTCGCCCGAAACGCCGCTGTTTCATAAAAGTAACGAAGTCTACGGTTTGTATGAATTACTAAAAAAAAATCCAAAACCTGCACGAATTTTAATTGTTGAAGGTTATATGGATGTTGTGACGTTGGCGCAATTTGGGATTGATTATTCGGTCGCCGCGCTGGGAACAAATTTAACCGCGACCCAATTACAACTTTTATTTCGTTCAACGCCTGAAGTGATTTTGTGTTTTGACGGCGATAAAGCGGGACAAGATGCGGCGTGGAAAGCGATGGATGCGGTTTTTTCAGTGTTAAATGACAATCGGCAAGTGCGTGTTTTAATGTTGCCAACGGAACATGATCCTGATTCTTTATTAAGAACAGAAGGCGTTGAAGCCTTTTTGCAACGCATTGAAAATGCTGAAATGGTGTCGAGTTATTTTTTCAATCATTTCACTATGCAATTGGATTTAAATGCTATCGAAGGTCGAGCAAAACTCGCGCATCAAGCCAAACCCTTTTTGCTGAAATTAGCAGACGGTTTTTTCAAAGATATGATGTTGGCGAAATTACAGGAATTAACCAGTTTCGACGTTGCCCCTGCGTTAGATAAAGAAGCTATCGAACCACCACAAAATCGTCATCAAAAAGAAAATCAAAATGCGCGTTATTCATTGGAGCGTTTAACGTTAGCGTTGTTGGTGCAAAATCCACAACTCGTTGCAAAATTGGATGTTAATCCGATAGATTGGCAAGCGTTGGATTTTGCAGGAATTGAAACATTTAGAAAAATTGTGCAGCAAATTTGCGTTGAAAAACCTGCGAAAACCGCGCAATTACTAGAACATTGTCGCGGGTTGCCTGAAGAAAAAATGCTAAATGCCCTCGCATTTTTGCCAATTTTAATTCCTGAAGAAGGCATTGAAGCCGAATTTTCAGGCGCGTTAAAGCAAATAATTTCGCAAGGTCGCAAAAATTGTTTAGAAAAATTACAAATCCAAGCCACAACCAGCGGTTTGAATGATGCCGAAAAAGAAGTTTTGTTGGGCTTATTGCGTTGAATTTGTGTGACAAAGTTTCAAATTTCGATGTGATTAGCGATATTTTCCATCGTACAAATCAACGCAACCCCTGCGCCAATCAAAACAATTTGTTGCAATGACGTTTTTGTATCAGTTCGCTTATGTAACGAAGGAATTAAATCTGCCACAGCGATATAAATAAAACTTGATGCCGCTAACGCCAAAAAATACGGCAAACTGTCGTGCAATGAATCCAAACTAAAATACGCCAGTACACCGCCAATCACCGTTGTTAAACTCGCTAACATATTATAAAAAAGAGCTTTTCGTTGTGAATAGCCGCTTTGTAATAAAATTGCAAAATCACCCACTTCTTGTGGAATTTCGTGCGCCGCGACCGCTAAACTCGTGACAATTCCCAGTTGTACATCCATCAAAAATGCCGCCCCAATCAATACGCCATCGACAAAATTGTGAATACCGTCACCCAAAATAATAAAGGCCCCCGCTGTTTTTGCACCATGTCCATGCGAATGACCGTGAGAATGATGTTCAGGATGTTGATGCTCGTCATCGCCGTGCGCTTCACATTCACCTGAATGACAATGCCGCCAAATCAACAATTTTTCCAACACGAAAAAGCCTAAAATTCCCGCTAAAATAGTACCTGATAAGGTTTGAATTTGATCGGGCTTGCCATGTTCAAAGGCTTCTGGAATCAAGCCCCAAAATGCCACCGCTAATAACGCACCAATTGCAAAACTAATACCGTGTGGCAACACTTTGAGGCGATTTTTTTCAGGTAAAAGAAGAAAAATTGCAGCAGCTAAAACGCTTAATACGCCGCCGACAGCGGTAAAAATAATAATAAGTAATAATAAAGGTAAAGAATTCATTGCGCCTGTCAATATGAAAAATGAGTTGAATCGTCTAATTAAGTCTACCTTATGTATAATCACCGATTCCGTTTTTTATTAAAAAATTCATACGAGCCAATCTATGCAACCCGTTAAATTTTCCACCGCCGACCTTGATCCGCTTTTGTTACAAAGTTTGGAAACGCTCAATTATAGCGAAATGACCCCCATTCAAGCTAAAAGCCTCCCGTTTATTTTGAACGGTGACGACATTATTGCAAAAGCAAAAACAGGAAGCGGTAAAACCGTTGCGTTTGGTTTAGGGCTATTATCAAAAATCGATGTGAATCTTTATGAAACCCAAGCGTTAGTTTTATGCCCAACCCGCGAATTAGCGGATCAAGTCAGTAAAGCGATTCGGAGTTTGGCGAGTTTTATTCCGAATATAAAATTGCTGACGCTTTGCGGCGGTGTGCCACAAGGTCATCAAATTGCTTCGTTATCGCAACACGCGCCACACATTGTTGTCGGCACACCTGGTCGAATCCAAGACCATTTAAAACGCCAAAGTTTAAGTTTAAAAAAATTGCGCGTTCTAGTTTTAGACGAGGCTGACCGAATGCTCGACATGGGATTTGAAGAACAAATTTCATTCATCGTCAAACAAACCTCGAAAAATAAACAAACGTTACTTTTTTCAGCAACGTATCCCGAGTCGATTTTAGACATGAGCGCACATATTCAAAACGCGCCAATCGAAATCAGCGTTGATGAAAACCATGACGACGGGCAAATTGAGCAACTGTTTTTCAAAGCCGAAGAATTGCAAAAACCGTTAGCGATTGTGGCGTTATTAACGAAATATCAACCCGAATCCACCGTGATTTTTTGCAATACAAAATACACTTGCCAAGTCGTTGAAAATTGGTTGGGACAACAAGGTTATTCGGCACTTTCGTTAACAGGCGATTTAGATCAGCGTGAGCGAGACCAAGTTTTACTTAGATTTTCCAATAAAAGTTGTTCCGTTTTAGTCGCGACAGATGTTGCCGCGCGGGGCTTGGATATTAAAGATTTGGAAATGGTTATTGTGTTTGATTTATCGCCCGATCCCGAAGTTCATGTGCATCGAATTGGTCGAACGGGTCGCGCGGGGCAAAAGGGGTTAGCGTTAAGTCTTTGCGCTGAATCCGAATTAGAACGCGCCAAAGCAATTGAATCGTATCAAAACAGTGCCATTAAATGGGCGAAATATCCCGCTGAAAAATTGCCCAAAAATACGACGCTTAGACCTGCAATGGTTACGTTAGTGATTGACGGTGGACGCAAAGCGAAAATTCGGGCGGCTGATATTTTAGGTGCATTGACAGGCGAAGCGGGTTTATCAGGAAGTGACGTTGGCAAAATTGACATTTTCGACGTGCGAA
>CANKON010000191.1 GCA_947484105.1 Methylococcaceae bacterium
ATTAGTTGGTATAATTCAATCATGTGAATAATAATCCTAGGCGCGTAGCTCAGTTGGTTAGAGTACCACCTTGACATGGTGGTGGTCGGTGGTTCGAGTCCACTCGTGCCTACCAAACAAATATAAAGCACTGCTAAGTCAGTGCTTTTTTTATTGTGCAATTTGTAGGTATTAAACGATGCTAGTTATTACACTCCCAGACGGTTCTCAACGCAACTACGATGCGCCACTAAGCGTACTTGAAGTCGCCCAATCCATTGGCACAGGGCTTGCCAAAGCGACACTTGCTGCAAAACTTAATGGACAGCTCGTTGATGCCAGCACCATTATCGAACACGATGCACAGCTTCAACTTATCACGGCAAAAGACGACGAAGGTTTGGACGTTATTCGTCATTCAACCGCGCATTTGCTCGCGCAAGCGGTCAAACAATTATTCCCAGAAGCGCAAGTCACGATTGGACCTGTGATTGAAAACGGCTTCTACTATGATTTTGCCTATTCTCGTCCGTTCACGCCTGAAGATTTAACGACTATCGAAGCGAAAATGCAGCAATTAGTCGCTGAAAATATCTCGCTTTCACGTTCTGTTTTATCGCGTGACGAAGCGATTACTTTTTTCAAAAATCAAGGCGAAAAATATAAAGCTGAAATCATTGAATCGATTCCAGCAGATCAAGATTTGTCGTTATATCAACAAGGTAATTTCACCGATTTATGTCGTGGCCCTCACGTCCCAAATACGGGAAAATTAGGCGCGTTTAAATTGATGAAAATCGCGGGGGCATATTGGCGTGCTGATGCAAAAAACGAAATGTTACAACGCATTTACGGCACAGCGTGGACAGATAAAAAGGAATTACAAGCCTATTTGACCCGTTTGGAAGAAGCTGAAAAACGTGATCACCGTAAATTGGCAAAAACGTTAGACTTTTTCCACATTCAAGAAGATGCACCTGGTATGGTGTTTTGGCATGAAAAAGGTTGGACGATTTATCAGCAAATTGAACAATATATCCGCGAAAAATTGCGTGTGAATGGTTACGGCGAAGTCAGAACACCACAAATGGTTGACCGTTCACTTTGGGAAAAATCAGGACATTGGGACAAATTCGGTGCAATGATTTTCACCTCGCATTCCGAAAATCGTGATTACGCGATTAAACCAATGAACTGCCCATGCCATGTTCAGATTTTCAATCAAGGTATGAAAAGTTACCGCGATTTGCCGATTCGTTTAGCGGAATTTGGTTCGTGTCATCGTAACGAACCTTCTGGTACATTGCATGGGTTGATGCGCGTTAGAAATTTCGTGCAAGATGATGCGCATATTTTCTGTGCTGAATCGCAAATTCAAGACGAAGTTGCCACGTTTATCGATTTATTATTTGAAGTTTATAAAGATTTTGGTTTTGACGATGTCATCATCAAACTTTCAACACGCCCTGAAAATCGGGTCGGTAGCGACGAAATTTGGGATAAAGCAGAAGCTGCGTTAGAAACCGCTTTAAATGCGAAAAATTTAGCGTGGGAATTGCAACCTGGCGAAGGTGCGTTTTATGGTCCGAAAATTGAATTTTCATTGAAAGATTGCATTGGTCGTGTTTGGCAATGTGGCACAATTCAAGTCGATTTTTCAATGCCTGGACGTTTAGGCGCAAGTTTTGTTGCCGAAGATGGCTCGCGGCAAGTGCCAGTGATGTTGCATCGTGCAATTTTAGGTTCGCTCGAACGCTTCACAGGCATTTTGATTGAACAACACGCGGGAACTTTCCCCGCATGGCTTGCACCTGTTCAAGTTCAGGTTCTAACCATAGCTGAACGTTACGATGATTACGCACAAAAAGTGTTCAAAATGCTTGAATCAAAAGGCATTCGCGTCAAGATTGACTTGAGAAATGAAAAAATCGGGTTTAAAATCCGCGAGCATTCTATGCAACGTGTCCCGTACCTCGTCATTATTGGCGAGAAAGAATTAGAAGAACAAAAAATCACGGTACGCACTCAGAAGGGTGAAGATTTAGGTAGTTTGTCGATAGAAGACTTTAGCGCAAAACTCGCGCAAGTTATCGCAAACAAAGAATAATTAACGTGGAGGATTAAGGTATCGCTGCGAAAAAAGATGAAACGCGCTTAAATGACATGATTACCGCTCGTCGGGTTCGTGTAACAGGCGCAGACGGTGAGTCGCTTGGCATCATTCCGTTGGACGAAGCGAAAAGAATCGCTTATGACGCGGATTTAGATTTAGTGGAAATTTCGCCAAACGCGGATCCGCCAGTTTGTAAAATTATGAACTATGGTAAATTCCAGTTTGAGCAAAGTAAGAAACTAGCCATTGCTAAGAAAAATCAAAAACAAATTCAGATTAAAGAAATCAAATTCAGACCTGGAACGGATGAAGGTGATTATCAAGTTAAGATGAAAAATTTGGTTAAATTCTTAAATGAAGGCGACAAAACCAAAATTACGTTGCGTTATCGTGGTCGTGAAATGGCACACAAAGAATTGGGCATGGACGTTTTAAAACGCATCGAAAAAGATTTGGAAGAATTAGCGATTGTTGAGCAGTTTCCGAAAATGGAAGGGCGACAAATGGTCATGGTTCTTGCGCCGAAGAAGAAAAAATAGTTGTACAGATCGCACAGGACGTGCGATTTTTTGTTTTGCTTAGTGCCTTGCATTTTGCCTTTGCGAACTTTTTTGTAGTGACATTTTTAACTTATTTTGGAGAAAACAAATGCCAAAAATTAAAACTAATCGCGGTGCCGCGAAACGCTTCAAGCGTACGGGCAACGGCGGTATTAAGTGTGGTCATTCACACCGTCGTCATATTTTGACGAAAAAAACAACCAAAAGAAAAAGACAATTGCGCTCGCCAAACCATGTACACGCTTCAGATTTACGCATGGCAAACCGCATGATTCCTTACCTTTAATAATCGGAGATAAATCATGCCTAGAGTAAAACGTGGCGTTACCGCCAGAGCAAGACACAAAAAAATTCTTAAACAAGCAAAAGGTTATTACGGCGCAAGAAGCCGCGTTTATCGCGTTGCAAAACAAGCGGTAATCAAAGCAGGTCAATATGCGTACCGCGATCGCAAACAAAGAAAACGTCAATTCCGTGCGTTATGGATTGTTCGGATTAACGCGGCTTCGCGGATGTTCGGCATTTCCTACAGCCGTTTAATAAACGGTTTGACAAAAGCGAACGTGAAAATCGATCGTAAAGTTTTAGCCGACATTGCCGTTCGTGATATTGACGCATTCGGTAAAATCGCAGAAATCGCTAAAGCAAACATGAGTGCGCTTTCGTAAGATTTTTGATTAAATAAAAAGCCGTTTTACTGAAAAGTAAGGCGGCTTTTTTTATGTTTAGTAAATTGTGGCATTGGTAAATTTAAAATTTAAATTGAAACGTAGCCATTAGGGTGTTGTCTACATAGACATAAAATTTACGATTACTGTCAAGTTGGTAGAATTGATATGCTAAACCTAGTTTTGAAAAATTGTTGATATTATGCGATGTTCAACTTTCAAATTTGAAAGTTGAACATCGCGTATTTAAGTAAAATTTTTCCGAAATTTTCTTGGAAAGCATTATCAGAAGGTGGGTTCAAAGGTCTATTAGAAAACTCAGAATGCCTAAAACTATAATCAATACCTATGGAATTTACTTAAATGCTGTGACGACATATTCTAAAATAGAAAATTTCAAAATTATCTACACG
>CANKON010000192.1 GCA_947484105.1 Methylococcaceae bacterium
AAACAGGCATCAAAAAATCGTTAATGGTTTGGCGCAGATTTTTTTTCACTTCCGCTAAATACGTCACCACGTCTTCAACTTCGGCATAACGCGCATTCAGCTCATCAAACAGCGGTTCAATTGCCGTATCAATCGTATCGTTATTGAGTTGTGTCATTGACGCGGCAAGTTCTCTGCGCCATTGCGGTAATTCGAGTAATGCCTCGCTCAAACAATCTTCTAATTCTTCAATGCGTTGTTTATAAAGCTCACGTTCTTCGGTGGATAACGCCGACAAATCTTCCTCGCGCATGGGTTTGTTTTCACAAAGCGGCAAAAAATTAAATGTGTCATTTTCCGAAAATAGCCCAATGTTAATTTCACGCGCTTGCGCGTCAACGTATTCGGTTGCGTCGCGGTAAGTGTGAACAAATTGGCGTTCAACGGCTGTTTTTTTCTGTTGATAACTAGGATTTTCAAACGCAGCGGGAAACGTAGCGAGAACGTTAGTAATGAGATTTTCAATCGCTTTGCAAAAATGGTGACCGTGTTCAGCAGGTAATTTAATCGCAATGGGTTCGCGTGAATTTTCAAAATTATCGACATACGCATAAGACGATGGCGCAGAATGATTGGGCGCGAGCGCGTGCAAATACTGCATAATCATTGACAATCGTCCGCTGCCCGTTTCGCCCATCACAAAAATGTTGTAGCCCGAATTCGGCATGGCAATACCGAATTCTAATGCCGATTGAGCGCGTTCCTGTCCCAAAATTCCTGTTTTAGAATCTAATGGCGCGGCGAAATCAATTTCGTTTAAATCGACAGTGGCTTTGAGTGTGTTGCAGGTGAGCTTTAGAGAATCAGTCATGAATTATTGTTTAACGATAAGGCTATTGTTGACGGCTTTTACACCTTTGACAGTTCGTGCAAGTTGCACCGCGCGATCAGCTTCGGCTTGGGTATCGACAAATCCGCTTAATTGCACAACGCCTTTATAGGTTTCGACACTGATGTCGTTTGCTTTTAAACGTGAATCGCCTACAAAGGTTGATTTGATTTTTGTGGTTAAAACGGCGCTATCAAAAGATTCCCCCGTGCTTTCACGTTTGGTATTTTCAGTGCAAGCAGGAATGACAGTCAGTAATAAAACGCTTACTAAAACGCTTTTAATAAAATTTTTCATGTTCATAAATTAAGCCCCAGGTGAAAAAAGAAGGTAACGCATATCATAACGGTTTCACGGATTACAGGCTATAAACGCGCTATGAAATGCTACGTCTCAATGCTAGACTTAAAAATTGGTGTTATTTATTTCAATTTAATTTTAGAGCCTTTAAATGTTTCGTTATTTTCCCCCGCAGCAAAATTTACATCCTCATCATTACCGTGATTATTACATTGCCGCTTTTACATTTTTTTGTGTTGCCGTGTGTTTAATTACCGATGCCGATGCCAGTTTAGAAAAACAAAATGCGTTAGGCGTGAGTGGTTGGGTATTTTTAATCGGTTGGCTTTTGGGTGAAAACAAAGAAATTCGTGTCCAGGTTTTAATTGCCGTGCTGTTTGCAACTATTGGCGAACATTTCGCTTCACCTTTCATGGGCGGCTACACCTATCGATTTCACAATGTTCCCGCTTACGTTCCAGCGGGTCACGGAATGGTTTATTTAACCGCTGTCGCGTTAGGGCGTTCAGGATTTTTCCAACGTTACGCCAGAAAAATTGCACTTTTTGTGGTCGCGGTTTGTGGTGTGTGGTCGTTGTGGGGAATTACGTTTGCCACGCAAGGTGATTGGGTTGGCGCATTATTATTTATGGTTTTTTTGTTTTATTTATTTAAGGGAAAATCACCATTGGTTTATTTAGCGGCATTTTTTATTACGACATGGTTGGAGCTCATTGGAACTGCTGTGGGGACGTGGCAATGGGCGGCGATTGATCCTGTTTTAGGTTTGCCGCAAGGAAATCCGCCGAGTGGTGTGGCGGCGTGGTACTGTTTGGTTGATGCCGTCGCGATGGGCGGTTCGGCTCCTGTTTTACGAATGGCGAAAAAAATACGGGATTTTTTGTTGCGAAAACTGGGTTAATTTACGCGAAAAAAAGGCGATATTTCTATCGCCTTTTTTTCGTCTGAAAATTTATTTCCACATTGAACTCATTACGATTCGATGTGCCTTCTATAGGTTTTGCGTGCTTACTACGACGACAAGTTAAACTGACGCGCTTGTTCCCGATTTCCACTAAGATTAAGAGAGTTAAAAAAGTCATTAAAAAATCCCATAACATTTTCTTAAAGTGGAAATATCAAAATAATTCAGTCTTTATAACCTAAACTTTGCAACGCACGTTCGTTATCTGACCAGCCTTTTTTCACTTTTACCCAAAGCTGCAAAAAGACTTTTTGCCCAATCAAACGCTCAATATCAAGTCGCGCATCGGTACCTATTTTTTTCAGCATTTCGCCTTCCGTGCCAATAATGATGCTTTTTTGTGAAGTCCGTTCAATCCAAATAATCGCGTAAATTTTGCTGATGTTTTCGAGCTCTTCATAACGTTCAATTTCGACCGTCAATTCATAAGGCAATTCTGCACCCAAACGACGCATCAATTTTTCACGGATAATTTCTGCCACCAAGAAACGTTCAGGTCTATCGGTGATTTGGTCTGCAGGATAAATCAAATCGCCTTCGGGTAACAACGCCATAATTGAACTTTCTAGCTCATCCAAATGAATGCGTTTCAATGCGGAAATAGGGAAAATTTCGTGAAACGGAAAACGTTCTTGTGCGGCAGCAAAAAAGGCAAATACTTTATCTTTATCCACCACTCGGTCGATTTTATTGACTGCCAAAATGACAGGCAAACCCGCTTGTTTCAACTTTTCAAAAATCACTTCGTCGTATTCTTGAAACGCCAAGCCGTCAATGAGCCACACAATCACGTTCACGCCAAGCAACGTCGTATCCGCCGTGCGATTGAGTTGCCGATTTAAGGCTTTTTTCTGGTCAGCGTGCATGCCAGGCGTATCCATATAAATGGCTTGCCCCGCGTCCGTGGTGTTGATGCCCAAAATTCGATGGCGCGTCGTTTGGGGTTTGCGCGAGGTGATACTGATTTTTTGTTTAAGTAAATGGTTCATTAAAGTCGATTTGCCAACATTTGGGCGACCGATTAACGCAACGTAACCGCAATTCATAAGATGTTTTCCTTAGTTAATTTTTCAAGAATGATTTCGGCAGCAGATTGTTCCGCGCCTTTACGGGTTACGCCTGCGCCGACTGAGGGTTCTGGCAATAACGAAATTTTACACTGTACTTTAAATGTTTGTTCATGTGCCAAGCCCGATGCGGTTAACAATTCATATTGTGGCAAATCGAGTTTTTTGGCTTGCATAAATTCTTGCAAGCGTGTTTTAGGGTCTTTTTGTCCGTTTCCGAGCGATAAACTTTGTAATTTTTCAGCAAATAATTCAGGAATCCATTGTTGACATTGTGCCATACCTTGATCTTTGTATAATGCGGCAATAATGGCTTCGAGCGCATCGGACAAAATCGAATCACGGTCAAAACCGCCACTTTTTAATTCCCCTGAACCGAGCAACAAATAATCGCCAAATTTGTGTTCTCGCGCGATTTCAGCAAGCGAACGTTGATTAACCAAACTCGCCCGCATTCGGCTTAAAACGCCTTCTGGCGCATCAGGAAATAAGTTGTACAACTGTTCGGCAATCACAAATCCTAAAATCGA
>CANKON010000193.1 GCA_947484105.1 Methylococcaceae bacterium
AATTTTCGCGCTACCGCCCATTTTGGTGAACGTGAAATAAAACCTAATTTTCGTTGTAAATCTAAATCGTCTATTTTGTAAACAATGCCGTCAATTTCCATTGGCAATGATTCGCGCAACGCCTCCATCCGTTGATAATCTTGCTCAAAAGCCATTTGATTCGCAAAAAAATCATGATTATTAGAGTTCGATTTGAAACCTAATTCGACTAAATACGCCAACATTTCAGAATGCCGCGAAAACTCGATTTCACTCGAATACGCACCAATTCCATAAGGAATAAATTGCAACGCCCGTTCAGCAGCAATTTTTGGATTGAGTTGACGAATGGTTCCTGCTGCGGCATTTCGTGGATTGATAAACGCACGACTATTTTGTATTTCGGCGAGTTCGTTAATTTTTTCAAACATCGCTTTAGTCATAAACACTTCGCCACGCACATCCAAAATTTCAGGCGGATTTTCAGTATTTAATTTCAACGGAATGGACAGAATCGTTTTAATGTTATGCGTGACATCTTCGCCAATTTGTCCATCGCCGCGTGTTACGGCGTAACGTAATAAACCCTTTTCATAACGTAAACTAATTGCTAAACCATCCAATTTCGGTTCACTAAAAATGGATAATTCAGCTAATGGCATTGCTAATTCTTTTGCTGCTTTGACAAAAAAATCGACCGTTTCTTCAATTGAAAACGCATTCGCCAATGACAACATTTTTACATCGTGCGAAATTTTTTTAAACGCACTGCTGACAACGTCGCCAACTCGTTGCGTCGGCGATTCTGGAATTATCCAATTGGGATTTTGTTGCTCAATCATTTGCAGTTGTCGAAATGCGGCATCATATTCGGCATCGGAAATCAGCGGCGCGTCCAAAACATGATAAGCGTGATTCCATTCATTGAGTTGTGCGACGAATTTTTGATAATCAACAAAAAACATAATTACTGCCCGCGTAGAAAGAATTTATCAAGATCTTGGGTCGATAACGAAATCCACGTCGGACGACCGTGATTACATTGTCCTCCCCGTTCCGTTTGTTCCAATTCGCGCAACAGCGCATTCATTTCGTCTTGCGTCAAAATTCGATGCGCTCGTACCGAACCGTAACACGCCATTTTTGCCAATACATCGTTATATTCGGTTTGAATGCGGTAACTATCTTCGTGTTCAATCAAATCTGCCAACACATCACGCACTAATTGTTCACCATCGCCGTTTTGTAACAACGCTGGTTGTGCGCGTAACAACAGCGTTTCAGAGGCAACACGATTTATTTCAAATCCTAATTCTGCAAAAAAATGTTCTGAATTTTCAAACGTGTCGACTTCTGTTTTTGTAACCGTTATTTTTATTGGTAAAAGTAACGGTTGCGTTGCAATTTTACCGTCAGCGTATTGTTGTTTTAAACGTTCGTAAGTGATACGTTCATGCGCAGCGTGCGTATCGACTAAAACCATGCCCGTTGCGGTTTCCGACAAAATATAAATCCCATGTAAATGCGTAATCGCATAACCCAAAACCATTCGATTTGTATTATTGTCAAAGGTTTCTTTGTTTTCATGCGGCAATTCGTTTGACTGAAAATAAGGCGCTTGATAAGTTTCCGACTCTAAAAACTTCAACGATTGTTGAAGATACGAGGAATTTTGAGTATTTTCAATTTCAGAATGTGGCGGCAATTCGCCATAATTCATGATTGTTGGACGAACATTTGCCAACGCCCGTTTCACGCAAGATAAAATAAAATCATGCACAGCGCGAGTTTCTCGAAAACGGACTTCCAATTTCGCAGGATGCGCGTTTACGTCTACTTCTTCAGGATTGAGCGTCAAAAACAACACAAAAATAGGATGCCGTCCTGAAAAAAGCACATCTGAATACGCTTGTTTAATGGCGTGCGAAACGGATTTGTCTTTGATAAAACGCCCATTCACATAAAAAAACTGCCTATCAGTCTGACTGCGAGAAAACGTCGGAACGCTAATCCAGCCTTTTAATGTGAAACCTGAAATTTCAAAATCTAAATGCAATGCGTTGTCGATAAAATTTTGCCCGAAAATTGCTGCAACACGCTGTTCATGTTGTGTTAAATCGAATGCGGCTGCAAGTGTTAAAATTTCCTTTTGCTGATGAAATAGCGAAAAACCCAACGGAAAACGGCTTAATGCCAGCCGTTCCACAACGGTTTCAATGTGTGAAAACTCGGTTTTATCGCTTTTCAAAAATTTACGGCGGGCGGGCGTGTTATAAAATAAATCGCACACTTCAACCGTTGTACCTTGTCGATGTGAGGCAGGTTGAACGTCGAAAAATTGTTCCGCACCATCACTGCAAACAGACCAGCCATGTGAGGTATTTTCAACTTTTGACGTCAGTGTTAATTTCGCCACAGAGCTGATACTTGCCAAGGCTTCGCCGCGAAACCCCATGCTGGTAACGTGTTCTAAATCATCAAGATTTGAAATTTTACTGGTGGCGTGGCGCGATAAAGCGAGTGGTAAATCGTCTTTTTCAATCCCCACTCCATCGTCATAAACTCGAATCAAACGCAAGCCGCCTTGTTCAATGTGAATCGTAATGTGTGTCGCCTGCGCGTCAAAACAATTTTCAACGAGTTCTTTAACAATCGAGGCGGGACGTTCAATCACTTCGCCAGCGGCAATTTGATTAACAAGTTGTGGAGGCAGAATATGAATAGACATGGATTATTTTTAAAAATAAAAAAGGCGCGAATTCATCGCGCCTTTTAATTTATGAATGTTTTGAAATTATAACGCGGCAATGCGTTGTTGTTCGTTTTTAGGTTGTTTCATGTAACTGTTAACGCCTTTTAAAATCGCAGTAGCAATTTTCAATTGATGTCCAGAACTCAACAAATTCGCTTCTTCTGTCGGATTAGAAATAAATGCAGTTTCTACCAAAATAGACGGAATATCAGGCGATTTCAACACCGCAAATCCTGCTTTTTGCACGGCGTCAAAGTGTAATTTCGACACATTTTCAAAATTGTGTAAAACCTTATTTGCTAACAAAACACTCGCTTCTTGTGTCGCGCTTTGTGATAAATCCAGCAATACATTCGTTAAACCATTTTCTTCATTGCTAAGTTGTTCGCCATCAAGAAATTCAACCGAATTTTCGCTATGTGCTAACCAATATGCTGATTCGCTTGACGCACCACTGGTTGATAACGCATAAACAGACGCGCCACGCGCTTCCGTATCTTTGATTGAATCGGCATGAACGGAAATGAAAACGTCCGCCTTCGCGGCGCGAGCAATATCCATGCGTTTTCGCAAACCAACGTAATAATCACCCTGGCGAACCATAATCGCTTTCATACCTGTTTGCGCGTTGACCATCGCTTCTAATTTTTGAGCAATTGCGAAAACAACATTTTTTTCGTAAGTGCCATTTTTGCCTTGTGCGCCCGAATCATTGCCGCCGTGTCCCGCATCGATAGCGACGATAAAGGGTTTCACGGTTTTGTTGCTGGTGATTTCAGTATTTTTAACGGGAATGATTGGTTGTACTGTTTTTTTAATTTCAACCGCTGAAACAGTTTTGGAAATGGGGGCAACTTTAGACGAAATTTTTTCGGCGACGGACACAACAGGAGCTGGTTTTGCCGTAGGTTTCACATCAATTTTCGATTCAACTTTGGCTATTTGATTGCTCAACCCTTTATCTAATAACTCAA
>CANKON010000194.1 GCA_947484105.1 Methylococcaceae bacterium
AAACGCCAGTGTTAGTCGAATACGGCATATAAACTTGAAAGCGTGACGGAATCGAAATATCGGTGGTTAAACGTGCGCCTTTGCTGCCGAGCGGGTCTTTAAACACTTGGACGATAATGCGCTGCCCTTCGCGCAAATAATGTTCGATGTTCGCCGAACCTTTTTTTTCCAGTTCGTTAGAACACAAATCCGACAAATGTAAAAAGGCGGAACGTGATAAACCAATATCCACAAATGCCGCCTGCATTCCAGGTAACACGCGGCATACTTCGCCTTTGTAAATGTTGCCGATTAAACCGATTTTGCAACTTCGCTCAATAATGAGTTCTTGTAACACGCCATTTTCAATCACGGCGACACGGGTTTCGGGTGGCGTGACGTTAATTAAAATTTCTTCGCTCATGCGAGTAACTCAATGCCTTCGCGGGCTAATAATTGTGCGGTTTCAAACAGCGGCAAACCCATCACGCCAGAAAAACTGCCGTTAATATGCTCGATAAATAAACTGCCCTGCCCTTGAATGGCGTAACTTCCGGCTTTGTCGAGCGGTTCACCGCTGCGCCAATACGCGCGGAGTTCTGTTTCGGATAAATTTTTAAAGGTCACGTCGGTGATGCTGAGGGCGGTGTGATTTTCGCGCCCGACTAACGCAATCGCGGTAAATACTTGATGCGTTCTGCCGGAGAGCAAGCGCAACATGGTCATAGCGTCATTTTCATTGGTCGGTTTGCCCATGATTTTATCGCCTAAAACGACGGCGGTATCTGCGGCAAGAATGGGGATTTTTGGATTAAATTTTTGGACACACGTGACGGCTTTTTCGGCGGCTAAACGCTGAACATAATGTGTCGGTAATTCGTTAAAAAAAGGCGTTTCGTCTATCTCCACAGTTTGAACAAAATGCCGCACATTTATTTGATTAAGTAATTCTCGGCGGCGGGGCGAGGCTGAAGCTAGGATAATTTGTGGCATAAAATGTCCGAGTTAAGATTGAGTTGAATGGCATTTTAGTTGAATTTTTTCAGAATTCATAAAAGCATTTGATATGATTTATTCGTTTTTTAGGTAAATTTTTATTTATGATTTTGACATCATACCTAAATTCATGATAAAAATACGCCGTCGTTTAGGACGACCTCTTCGAAGAAAGAGACAAAAAAATTATTATAATAACTACGAGGATTTAACAATGTCTGACACACAAGAAAAAGATTATTTTTGGTTCTGGATTGGTGGCTTAATTGCAGCGACGATTGTTTTAGTTTTCATGCTGAAAGCTGATGAAACGAAACATTTGCAAAGTGGTGCAGTAGCACAAAGCCAAGCAGAAGTTTTCAAAAAAATTGAAAACAAACACATGAACAACAATAACTAAAAGAGATTTCTTCCAGTTATTAAAAGTGTTCTGGTTCTAAATTTAGCCCGACTTTTGACATTCTCAAAAGTCGGGCTAAGTTGTTTATAGAGCTTTAGATTTTTAGTTCCAATTGTGCTAATCGTGCTTCTAATTGCTTAATCGTTTTCACTAATTCCGGCAATTGACTCAACGCCACTTGTTCACGATACACCACCCGCTTTTCTTTTGCGGGACTGCCAAAAACCTGCGTTTTCGGTGCCACGTCATTTGCTACACCCGCCCGCGCCATCACCACCGCACCCTGCCCAATTTTGACATGATCCGCAATGCCCGTGCTGCCTGCCAGAATCGCGTAATTTTCAATCGTACACGACCCCGAAATGCCTGTTTGTCCACACACAATAACGTGTTGCCCGATTTTATTATTGTGTCCAATCTGAACTAAATTATCGATTTTACTGCCCTCACCAATTTCCGTACTGCCCAACGCGCCCCGATCAACGCAAGTATTCGCACCAATTTCTACGTTGTCACCAATCACCACATTCCCTATTTGCGGCACTTTAACGTGTTGCCCGTTGCGAAATTTATAACCAAAACCATCCGCGCCAATAATCGCCCCCGAATGAATTATCACGTTATCGCCAATTTCCACGCCGTCATAAATCACCGCGTAAGGATAAATGCGCGTATTTTTGCCAATTTTGACATTCTGCCCCAAATAAACGCCCGCCAAAATCTCACTATTTTCGCCAATTTCCACGCCCTCATTTATCACTACAAATGCGCCAACATGACAGCTTTCAGGCAATATCACACTTTCTGAAATCACCGCTTGCGGCGAAATCGTCGCGGGATAATTGATAGGCGGATGCAACAATTTCACAGCATTGACAAATGCCATTTCTGGATCCGCACAACGCAGTAAAACTAACGATTCTGGAACGTTTTGTGCATCAAAATCGGTCGCCACAAAACACGCCGAAGCCTGTGACGTTTGCAAATAATGGCGATAACGCGCCTGCGTCAATTGCGTCACTTGTCCAATTTGCGCGGCGGTAATATCGTTTGTCGCCGTAATGATTTGCGCGGGGTTATCGCCTTCCATCGTCGCGCCACAGGCGGTCGCTAATTCGTGAATTTTCAGAGCCATGTTGGTTTCCCGTTAGTTTGAATTAAATTACGTTATCTGCGTGCCAATGTCCGGATTTTCCGCCCGATTTTTCAAGCAAGCGCACGCCGTCAATCACCATGCCGCGATCCACCGCTTTACACATATCGTAAATGGTCAACAGCGTGATTTGTGTGGCGGTTAACGCCTCCATTTCGACACCCGTTTGACCGTGTGTTTTTGCCATCGTTTGGCAACGAATGCGTTGATTTTCGAGTTCAGGTGTGAGAGTTATTTCAACGTGCGTCAGCGGCAACGGATGACACAACGGAATCAAATCAGCGGTGCGCTTACTCGCCATAATGCCCGCAATTCGAGCAATGCCGAGGACATCCCCTTTTTTGTGTTCTCCAGTGAGAATTAACGCCAGCGTCGCTGGTTGCAAATGAATAAATCCTTCGGTAATTGCCACGCGATAGGTAAAATTTTTGTTGCCCACATCCACCATGTGCGCGTCACCAGCGGCGTTGAAATGCGTGAGTAATTTTTTTGTCATGTTTTTTTAATTTGAAATTTAAGTGGGGGAATTGAAAAATTAGAGGAATGTTTTTGATTTAACGATGCGCTAAAAAATTGTCTAATTGATTGGCGAACGCTTGAACATCTTGTGAATTTTGTGGTGCATAACCGCCCGTGTGAATACCGCTGCTGCGTAAATTATCCATAAAATCACGCATATTTAAACGCTCTTTGATATTTTCCAGCGTATAAAGTTCGCCGCGCGGATTGATGGCGTGACCACCTTTTTCAATCACATCATTCGCCAACGGAATATCGCCAGTAATCACCAAATCCCCGCGACTTAATCGCTTCACGATTTCATTGTCCGCCACGTCGTAGCCCGATTGCACTCGCAACATTTTGATAAACCGTGACGGCGGCATTGCCAGTGTTTGATTCGCCACCAACGTCGTCAAAATTTCGGTTCGATTTGCTACACGAAACAAAATATCTTTAATCGCTTTCGGACACCCGTCCGCATCGACCCATATTTGCATCATTTACGCCTTTTGTTCAATCATAGCGGCGAGAATGCCTAAAATTTTTGCGGTATTATCAATGTGATATTCCTTTGAATCAATCGACACGGTACGATGTTGTAACTTTAAAAATTTCCACGCATTACCCGTTGTCACAATGCCGTAAATCGTCGAAATCGATTGTTTTTCTTCTTCG
>CANKON010000195.1 GCA_947484105.1 Methylococcaceae bacterium
AACGGGGGCGGTTTTAATATCATTTACTTGCAAAACAGCGTGCGGGTTTCCCATAGAAACCGCGCCAAAAGCCTTTTCCACGCCATTCACATTGACGGTATAAAAACGCGCTTCTTGTTCCATAATCATGGGGATTTCAACAGGTAAATGTTTGGGAATTCCCATGTTAACGGTGATTAAATCGTCGTCTGTAAACGTTAAAACGAGTTGCCCCGATTTGGTTTCAACGACAATTTCGTTTTTATCAGTCAACTTTTTATCGCGCACAAATCGGGCAAAACAACGTGCGCCGTTGCCACATTGCCCCACTTCTGAACCATCAGCATTAAAAATTCGATATTTAAAATCGGCATTTTCTTGCAACGTTTTCTCGACAACTAAAAGCTGGTCAAAACCGATTCCCGTATGACGATCAGCCATAAAACGGATTTTTTTTGCAGTTAAGGCGATACGTTGATTGATTGCATCGACGACAACAAAATCATTGCCTAAGCCGTGCATTTTTGTGAATTTCATAAGCGTTCTAAAGGGTTAATTTTTCAAAAGTTGTTTGCACAAAGCGGGAATTTCGGGCGGTTTTTCAGGTTTTACATTTTTAGGCGATTTTGGATTTAACGCATCAGCTGAAAACCACCACGCCAAATCGTCATCACAACCATCACCCGCAGGTAACGGTTCTTGATGTTCACAATTCAAACTGTCTTTAGGACAACTTAAACGGACGTGAAAATGGTCGTCATGTTTCCACCAAGGACGAATTTTTTGCAACCACGCACGATTATTCGGTTCAGCGTGTTTGCACAATTCGCGTTTAATCACAGGATTCACAAAAATACGTTCAACGTCAGGCAATTGCGCCGCTATTTTCAACACTTTTTCATGTGCCGAAGTCCATTCTTTCAACGCAATTTTATCCGAATTTGAAAGCATTGACGTTGCGCTTAATGTTTCGCGTTCGTTATCAGTCAACACACTAGCGGTTGAAAGTGAAAACCAAATATCGACATCTAAACCATTTTGATGGCTACGATGCCCGCTCGGTGTTCGTCCGCCGTTGAATTGCCCTAAATCGCCAATCAACAAATTACTGCCGTGTTGCGTAGCAACAATTTCGCCCAAATTCTGAATAAAGTTAATCAAATTCGGATGCCCGTAAATGCGATTACGCGACAAACGCATGACTTGATAACCAGTGCCATCAATCGGTAAGGCTTCCGCGCCACTTAAACAGCCATTTGTGTAAGTGCCGATGCTTTGCGTGGTTGCAAAAGAATGGGTCGAAAACAAAGCAAGAAAAATAAAAAAGCGGATTTTAGCCATCACTAATTTACGCGCCGTTCCAATTTAAAAAATTCGTCAATAATTGCAACCCAACTGTTTGACTTTTTTCAGGATGAAATTGCACCGCGAAAACATTTTTTTGTGTCAACGCACAAGCAAATGAATTTGGATAATCACTTGTCCCAGCGATAATTTCTGAACTTTGTGGCGCGGCATAATAACTGTGAACAAAATAAAAACGGCTTTCGTCTGGAATGTTTTCCCACAGTGGATGCGGATTTTGTTTAACTTGATTCCAGCCCATGTGCGGAACTTTTAGAATGTCGCCGTTTTCGTCGAGCAACGGTTCTGCGAATTTCAAAACATGCCCGTCTAAAATACCTAAACAATCGGTGTGACCATTTTCTTGGCTATCATTCAATAACGCTTGCATACCTAAACAAATCCCTAAAAACGGTTTCGTTTCAGCTGCTTGTTTAATCACATCGACTAAATTCAAATTGTGCAACGCTTGCATACAATCTCGCATCGCGCCCACACCAGGAAAAACCACGCGGTCAGCATTTAAAATCTTTTCTGCATCTGACGTAACAACAACATTTGTTTCAGGTGAAGCGTGCTGCAAAGCTTTTGAAATTGAATGCAAATTGCCCATGCCGTAATCAATCACTGCAACGCTAGACATTACAAAACTCCTTTCGTTGAGGGCATAATGCCGCTCATTCTTTCGTCAAACGTGATGGCATTTCGTACCGCTCGCCCAAACGCTTTGAAAACAGTTTCAGCGATATGATGCGCGTTACCGCCTTTGATGTTATCAATGTGCAACGTCACGCCTGCATGATTCACAAAACCTTGGAAAAATTCGCGTAACAAATCTACGTCAAAATCACCAATAAACGCGCGATTAAAAACCACCTCGTAATACAAACTTGGACGACCTGAAAAATCAATCACTACGCGCGACAACGATTCATCAAGCGGAACATAAGCGTGACCGTAGCGCGAAATGCCTTTTTTATCACCCAACGCCTTGGCAAACGCTTGACCTAATGTGATGCCTACGTCTTCAACAGTATGATGCGCGTCAATGTCTAAATCGCCTTTCGCGTGGATGCTCATATCAATCATGCCGTGTCGCGCAATTTGATCCATCATGTGATTCAAAAATGGCACGCCTGTTTGAAAATTGGTTTTGCCCGTGCCGTCTAAATTGACCGTAATGGTGATTTGCGTTTCGAGCGTGTTGCGCTCAATAGTTGCGATTCGTGAAGTCATAATTTTTTTGAGTTAGCTAAAACGAAAACGCGATAACACCGTTTGAAACAATGTTATCGCCGCTATTTTTTTGTGAATTGAAAGAATTTAACCCAGCAACTCTAAAACTTCTTCCAATTCACCAATCATTTGATGAATCAATTGTTTTGTAATGGTCGAATCATTTTTTGCATCGGAGCCGACTAAATGTGCTTTTGCACCGCCAATTGTGTAGCCTTGTTCATAAAGGAGTGACCGAATTTGACGAATAATCAACACATCATGTCGCTGATAATAACGCCGATTGCCGCGTCGCTTAACAGGCTTTATTTCAGAAAACTCTTGTTCCCAATAACGCAAAACATGAGGTTTTACGCCACACAATTCGCTCACTTCACCGATGCTGAAATAGCATTTGGTTGGAATTGCAGGCAATTCGTTGTTATTACTCGGCTCCAGCATACGCTTCTACTCGTGCTTTAAGTTTCTGACCCGATCTAAACGTCACGACGCGGCGTGCCGTAATCGGAATTTCTTTACCTGTTTTCGGATTTCTACCTGGACGACTGGTTTTATCACGTAATTCAAATTTGCCAAAACCAGACAATTTAACCATTTCACCGTGATCTAATGAGGTTTTAATTTCTTCAAAAAACATATCGACGATGTCTTTTGCTTCACGCTTGTTTAAACCTAATTCGTTAAATAAATTATCAGCGAAATCTGCTTTTGTTAATGCCATATTTAATCTCTGTATTTGCGTCCGTTTTTACGGCTAAAGTCTTTAAGAATTTGCCAACTATACCATCAATTTTGACATCTGTAATCGTTTGTACTTGATTTTACTGCACTAAACTTCACGTCATACTTTGATACTTTCTTCAAAAGTAGCGCATTATATTGCAATAGCAATTTTTGAGCCAATGTGAATGTAGTTTGAGAATGTATTCGATTTAACCTAAATTTAAGCGTGGCATAATGTTACGCATTCTGGTATTTAATACGTTTTATTGTGACTTTTTAAGCGAGTACATTATGCAAAGAATTAAACCCAAAGGCTTATGGTTTTTACTCACGAGCAGTTTATTGTTCACTTTTGTCGTGCAACCTGTATTTGCCGCAGCAAAAAAACCAACCGTTGCAAAACTAAAACCCGTGA
>CANKON010000196.1 GCA_947484105.1 Methylococcaceae bacterium
GCGCTCGAAATTTACATAAAGCCGCACAAGCGATTGTTCAACACGGCAAATTTCCCGACACATTGCCCGAATTGCTCAAATTATCAGGCATCGGAAAATCCACTGCTGGTGCAATTTTGAGCATTGCATTTCAAAAATCGCAGCCTATTTTGGATGGCAATGTAAAGCGAGTTTTAGCACGTTTTTTTGCCATTTCTGGCTGGACAGGGCTGCGTGAAATCGAAACAAAATTGTGGCATTTAAGTGAGAAAATTACGCCGATTGAACGCTGCGATGATTACACACAAGCGATTATGGATTTAGGCGCAACGCTTTGCACTCGCTCAAAACCAAGTTGTTACGATTGTCCAATGTCAAAAAATTGCGTCGCCTTTTTGACCCAAACAGTTGCCAATTATCCGTCACCTAAACCGACAAAAAAATTGCCCATTAAACAGACAATTTTTCTGATTGTTCAAAATGAATCACAACAAATTTGGCTTGAACAACGTCCCCTGAAAGGGATTTGGGGCGGTTTGTGGAGTTTGCCTGAAGTCGAAAATATCGAAGAAGCACAAAATTGGTGTGTCACGCAAAACGTCAACATTCAACATCAACAGCTTTTAATTCAACAAAGACACACGTTTTCGCATTATCATTTGGACTTTACACCGATGTGCCTTGATGTGAAATCCACAGAAAATTTACATTTTCACACCCGTGAACAATGGCAAAATCGCGCCCTACCCGCGCCTATCCAAACTTTATTAACACAACTTACAGAGGATTTTTTATGACTCGAATGATTCATTGCATCAAACTCGGCATCGAAGCTGAAGGTTTAGATTCGCCACCATTTCCAGGCGAACAAGGCTTAGAAATTTTTGAAAATGTTTCAAAAGGTGCATGGCAAGCGTGGTTAGCGAAACAAACCATGTTAATTAACGAAAACCGTTTAGCCAGTTTTGATCCGAAAACACGCACATTTTTAGCCGCAGAACGTCGTAATTTTTTGTTTGAAGGCAATAATGAAATGCCCGAAGGTTACGTTCCACCCGCGAACTAAATCGCTCCAAAAGAAAAACCGCCTGATGATTACTCATCAGACGGTTCTTCCCCACTTTTTCAACAACAAACACACAAACACTTTTTTTAATTAAATACCTGTACCGACTTGTAACGAATCAAACCAATCCAAAAAGCGTTTAACATCGTCACCTTTAAACATTCGCCCGTGTTGTGGGGCTAAAATATCAATGTCTAAATTCCTTACTTTATCAATCCAAGCACGTTTGGCTTGATTTGATGGCATCATTCGCTGATGGTAATAACGCATTTTTTCAACGTGAACATCGAAACGCTCCACAAACACGGGAGAATTTGGAGCTTCAAATGCAGAACCTACACTGCCACACATCAAAATTTTCGCAACGGGATCATAAACATGAAAACCACAAGGCGAATGCAAATAATGTGCGGGGATAATTTGTAATTCGACGGATTCAATTTTAATCGTTTCACCATTATCGGGAATCGGCACATATTCAACAGATTCACAACCAAAATGGCGAATATAACCTTCCCAAAGCGCAGGCGCGTGTAACTTTGCATTCGACAACGCTTGATCCCATAAACCCAACGATGAAATTACGTCTGGATCTTGATGTGACGCAAACAAATCCGTGATTTGTTCAACAGGCGCGTGATGCAAAACCGCCGCCATCATCGGTGCAAATAATTCGGTACCGCCTGGCTCAAGCAACAAACATTTATTCGCAGTACGGACAATGTACTGATTACTGTCTATAATGTTATCGGGTTTATTTTCGTCGCGCCCAAACATCACCCACTGATGCGCTCCTTCGTAAATCTTGGTCATTTTCATGAAGATAATGCTCCTCTAATTTTTAACTATTGCGATAAATCGATAATGCAATTCGGCAACGCTGCACATTATCATGAATGGTGTGCGCGGCTTTATCGACGCTTTCTGCGACCGCCTGCAAACTTTGCAAATACTCGCCCGCTTGTGAGGCTTCAATTCGAGAGTTCGCCGCGATAACACGAGCGGCTCTTGCATGGTGCATCACCGCTTCGAGCTGACCTAACAATTGCGTTACGTCACGTTTAAATTGACGTTGGCAATCTTGCATAATCGTCCGTGCGTGGGCAATCGGCTCTTGCATCGAATCCGCATACCGTGCGCCTGTGGCTAATTTTCCCGCCTGCTCGAAACGGTTATAAGCCGCCGTGCGTCGATATTCATTAACGGTTAAACGGTAAAGCAACAACGCATAAACGTTGATGTTCGTGACCAATTCAATGGTTTCTTTGGCTAATTCGTTAATAAAATCAGTAATCGGTTGAAAGCCTTTCGCTTTGTCGCCCGCCCGAAATGCAATTGCTTTTGCATTGGCAGCGGCTAACGAGATTTCTTTTGCCACGACCATCACGGCACTTAACTCCGAGGTAATCGAAGCGACCGCAATAAATTGTGATTTTGTCTGACTGTTCATAATCATAAGGTCTCTATTCGCTTGAAAATTATAGCGTTAATGGCTGATGAGCAATTTTTAGCGCAATCCCGATTTGACCAACGTCAAAACTTTAGCGGCAATATCTTCTAATGGGAGAACGTAATCCGCGCAACCTAATTTAAATGCCGCGCCTGGCATTCCCCACACCACACTTGTGGCTTCGTCTTGGACAATCGTTTGTGCACCAGCTTGTTTCATGGCTTGCATTCCAACTGCACCATCTGCTCCCATTCCTGTAAGCAAAACGCATACCGCATTTTCTTTTGCACATTTTGCAGCGGTGTGAAATAACACGTCAACAGCAGGTTTGTGGCGATTAACGGGCGGACCATCATCAATTTGAATAATGTATTGATTATTCACGCGGGTCACGCCCATTTGCAAACCACCTGGCGCAAGATACACATTGCCCCATTCCACAACTTGTCCATGAACAGGAATACTCGCTGTCATTGCCGTAATCGAATCGATGTGATTGACAAACGATTCACTAAATGCAGCTGGCAAATGCTGAGTAATTAAAATCGGCGGCGTATCGGCGGGCATACTTTTCATGACCACTTTAATCGCCTCAGTTCCCCCCGTAGACGACCCCAATACAATAAGTTTGCTAAACCCCGTTGTATTTCGTGCTGATAAAATTCGTTGCATGGGATTATCCGCTTTGACGATATGGGCGGATTCTTCATGCGGTTTAATTGCCGTCACATTCGTATTTGCCGCCATACGGACTTTCGAGATAATTTCTTCTGAGTAATCGGCAAGTGTATTTTCAGTATTGATTTTCGGCTTTGGTAAAAAATCCACCGCGCCTAAAGCTAACGCATCGAGTGTCGCTTCTGCGCCATGCTCGGTTAATGTCGAAATCATGACAACAGGCATCGGGCGCAGCCGCATTAAATTACGCAAAAACGTAATACCATCCATGTGTGGCATTTCAATATCAAGAGTCAACACGTCAGGATTTAATTTCTTAATCATGTCGCGTGCAACCAACGGATCCTCAGCAGATCCCACTACTTCAATATCAGGTGCGGTGCTTAATATGCTGGTTAAAACTTTCCTAATTAACAGGGAATCATCAAAAATCGAAACTTTTATTTTATTCATTCGCAACTCTAAAAATGGATTGTTTTTTTATTTTCGGATTACGTTAGAACAGTTCAACATCGCCTTCAAC
>CANKON010000197.1 GCA_947484105.1 Methylococcaceae bacterium
AGACCCTGTTAATTGTTTTTCCATAATCTGATCCAACTCGCGTAACGCTTGTGGTTGAATACCTTGCATAGTTGCCACGCGCATCAACAAATCAGGGCGAACGGCGGGATTGAAATACATCATAACTTCTGCCGATTGCTCAGGATCCATTAACGACAATAAGGTGGCGATAATTTGCGGATGTTCAGCACGAATCATATCTGCAATAGAACGTGAATCGAGCCATTTAAGTTGCTCGATACCTTTAGAACTACCGCCTTGGAAAATTCGTTCCAAAATGCCATTCGCTTTTTCTGCCCCTAACGCATTGACTAAAACAGTACGAATGTAATCATCAGAATTCATCCCCAAAGCCGTTTGCGCTTTTACATCTTTGATGAATTCTTCCACGATACTTTCAATCAATGAAACGGACACATTGCCCACATTTGCCATTGACGTACAAATCGTTTGAACTTCTCTTGGATCCATTTGCTTTAAAACAAATGCCGCTTTATCCATCCCTAACGCGAGCAGTAACACTGCCGCTTTATCGGCATATCTCATTAAAACTTTATCAGACATCTTTTCTTACCCACGTTTTCAATACTTGAGCGATAACTTTTGGATCATCATCCGCCAAGCGTTTTAAGTAATCCAAACGACTTTGGTAGGCGTGCGGAGCATCCATTGAATCCAGTAAATCGTCGATTTTATGGTGATCCTCTTCTGTTAGCGACAGCGGCGTACCGTCTTCATCTAAGATAAAGCCTGCTGCTAATAATGCCGCATGACGCGCTTGTTCTTCAGCTTCGGCAATGGCGCGTTTTTCGTCTTCGTCTTTCGCAATTAAAGCGCGAATCGTGGGACGTAACACCCCGAAGATTAAGAATAGAATGGCAAGAACGGCTGCGATTTGTTTCGCTAATTCGATAAACCACGCTTCTTTCCACAAAGGCAATTCAGGCGGTAAATCTAAATCTGCACCTCTGAAACTGACATTAGTAACTGTCACCGCATCACCACGTCCACTGTCAAAACCTACTGCTTGTTTGACCAAATCATTAAAACGATTCAAATCTTCTTGTGCGTAAGGTTGTAATTTTGACGTGCCATTCGTTTGTGCAATATGTTTATCATCGACGACAACCGCAACCGATAAACGACGTAATAAACCTGTCGCTAACTTAGTATGTGTAATGGTTTTATCTAATTCATAATTTCGTGTTGCTGTTTTTGAGCCGTAACCTTTTGATTCAGTCGCCGCAATTGAATTAGGTTGTGCGGGCGGAATCACTTCAATGGCTTGCCCCGCTGGTGTGGGCTGATTCGATAATGCCCCTGGAACGCCTTGCGGATTTTCTTTATTGTGTTCATCTGTGGTTTGTTCACTGCGTAACGCGGGCAAATCAGGATTAAACATTTCCTGCGTTTTATCTGTTTCCGTGAAATCCACATCGGCTGAAATTTGAACACGCATCGATTCTGCCCCAACCAATGGTGACATAATGTTTTCAATGCGGTGCATCAAATGTTCTTCGATATTCGTTTTGTATTCAAACTGCGTGGCTGTCAAATTTTCGGCAGCCGTCGCACGAGAATTCAACATTTGTCCTTTGTAATCAACAACCGTAACGTGATCCGCGTCAAGTTGTGGAACGCTCGAGGAAACCAAATGTACAATCGCTTCAACTTGTCCTTTATCGAGCGTACGACCTTGATATAAATGCACAATAACTGATGCGCTGGGTTTTTTACGTTCCCGAACGAAAACAGATTGCACAGGCAACGCCAATAAAACACGCGCATTTTTCACGCTTTGAATCGACATAATTGTTCGTGCAATTTCGCCTTCCAACGCACGTTGATGACGCGACAATTCAGCGGTTTTGCTTGTGCCAAAACTTTGTTCTTTGTCGAGCAATTCGTAACCTAAACTGTTACTTTTTGGCAAACCTTGAGCAGCAAGTTTCAATTTCGTGTCGTTGACTTTATCCGCCAACACCATGATGCCGCCGCCTTCCTCGATTTTATATTTCACGCCTTGCGCGTTCAATGATTCGAGAATTTCGGCGGTATCTTTGTCGTTTAATTCGGTATAAAGCCGTGCATAATTCGCATCTTGCGACCATAAAACGACCGCAATTCCAATCGCCACGCTCAATGCCAAACCAAGCATAATGGCGACTTGACGCGCCATCGTTAATTGGGAAAGTCCGCGAATGGCAGGATGTCCTTCAAGATTCAAACCCGACATAAATCCGCCATTTGAACCGCCTGTTGTTATGTCCGAATCACCTGTTGCAGCGAGCGGATTTGTACTATTTTGATCACTCATTGTCTATTCACAAAGGTTGGATTACATGGGCATGTTCATAACATCTTTGTAGGCTTCAACTAATTTATTTCTAACCTGCAACAGACCTTTGAAAGAAACATCTGCTTTTTGTGATGCGACCATCACTTCAGCAAGATTCATTGTTTTGTCACCACCTTCAAAAGCGGCTTTCATATTACTTGCAACGTGCTGTTTTTCATTCACATCGTTAATGGCTTGTTTGAGTATCGAGCCAAAATCAATGCCTTCGGAAGCCACTTCGGGGACTTTACTGCCAGCGGCGGCAGATAAGTTGCGGATTTGTTCTAGCGCAGAGCCAATACGGATGTCATTCATTGTTATTCTCTCTAAATCGGGGACGTTTAAGTTTTTATAAGCAGAATTGATGCCAGCAAGAAATGGTTTAAACGTCACAAAAACGACAGTGTTTTAACGACCTAAATCAAATTTACGCAATTTCTCAACCAACGTGGTGCGCCGCATATTCAGACGTTTCGCGGCGTGTGCGACCACACCATTGCATTCGTCTAAGGCTTGGCGAATCAAATCCAATTCCATTGTGTTCAAGTATTCTTTTAAATCAATGCCTTCTTCGGGCAACTGCATGGTGGTTTCAGGAACGTATTCATGATGACTCATCAAAGCGTGCATTTCAGCGGGCGTGGTTTGTGTCATATCGGAGATATTTTCGACAATTTTTTGACGAACTTTAATTTCATTCGCATCATCTTCAGGCATATCAGGCAATGTGAAATCAATCGGCTCTTCGATACGATATTGTTTGAATTTTTGCGGTAAATCATCCACATCGACCAACCCTTTCGGGTAAATAATTGCCAACCGCTCAATTAAATTCGCCAATTCTCGCACGTTTCCTTGCCATTCATAACGCATTAACGTTGCCAACGCATTCGGTGTGAATTTCACGAAGCCACGATTTGCTTGTGCCATTCGTGAAATTAACTCTTCAATCAAAATCGGAATATCTTCCGCGCGTTCTTTGAGCGATGGTAATTCAATGGGAAAAACATTTAAGCGATAAAACAAATCCTCACGAAACCGATTTTGCTTAATTTCATTTTCTAAATGACGATGAGTCGCGGCGATGACACGCACATCGCAAAAAATCGTTTTATTGCCCCCAACTCGCTCAAAATTGCGTTCTTGCAACACACGCAATAATTTCACTTGCATCGATAACGGCATATCACCAATTTCGTCTAAAAATAACGTGCCGCCTTCTGCCATTTCAAAACGCCCTTGACGGGCATTTAATGCACCTGTGAACGCGCCTTTTTCATGTCCGAACAATTCACTTTCTAATAATTCTGCGGGAATCGCGCCACAGTTAATCGGTACAAAGGGTTTGG
>CANKON010000198.1 GCA_947484105.1 Methylococcaceae bacterium
AGATTGGCTGGGTCGCAAGGATTCGAACCTTGGTATGCGGAGATCAAAACCCCGTGCCTTACCGCTTGGCGACGACCCAATTTTAGTTTTTACAAAATCCAAATCTAGGATTGAGTAAATAAAGGTGATTTATTACAACTTTTGGTGAGATAGGTTTGCCACTTATCCTTAAGTGTAAGCTCTGCCTCAATAGCAAGTTTTTCAGACTCAAACTGTGCAAAAATACACGCCCCAGTTCCTGTTAACCTTGCCTCAGAAAAAACACTCAAATCACATAATGCTTTTTCAATTGCTTCATAATGCTTACAAACCACGCTAAGACAGTCATTTTTAACTTTCCCCGCGTTGAATTCGTCTATTGTTATCGATTTGCTATTTCGTGTCAAATCTTTAGCTGAAAAAATTTCTTTTGTATTCACATGACAATTGGGTTTTAAGATTAAAACCCATTGTTCTTTAACATCTATTTTTGTTATTTTTTCACCCACGCCTTCTGCCCAAGCCGCGTGTCCAAAGACAAAAATCGGCACATCTGCTCCCAATGAAAGTCCTAACTCCATCAATTTTTCACACGATAACTTCAAATTCCACAATGAATTTAAAACCACAAGCGTCGTCGCTGCGTCCGAACTTCCCCCGCCTAAACCACCACCCATCGGTAAATTTTTTTCTAACCGAATTCGCACGCCACCTGAAAATCCCGTTTCAGATTTCAGTAAATTCGCGGCTTTAACAACCAAATTATCATCATTTTCAACACCCAAAATTACATCTTCCAGCACCACTTCGCCCGAATCATGCGGTAAAAAAGTTAACCAATCACACAATTCCACAAACTGAAACACCGTTTGCAACAAGTGATAACCATCCTCACGCCGCCCAACAATTCGCAACATCAAATTCAATTTTGCGGGCGCAGGGTACTTTTCGCTCCACTGAAAAACTTTATTTTCGTTTGTCATCTAACATCCATTGATCAATAAATAATTTTAATTTCACCGAATCTTTCGTCACAGTCATATTGCGTGGCAAAACGTGACCGCCCACAGATTGCATCGTTTTATATTGATTACGCCAACCCGCTTGTTCAAAACCACTTTCGATTGTAGCCACTTCTTGCGATTTTTCTGGTACGCCAACTACCCAATAGCGCAACGATTTCACAGGAACAAATAAGCCAACTTGTTGATTGATAAATTCTTCGGGATTTGTTGACGTTTTTACATCCCCACCGCCACGATCAATCGTTACGCCCGTCGAATTCAATTGAATCGTCACCGCGCCCTGCCCTAATGGTCCCGATAATTTGATCAAGTCTTCGTCAGGCGAATGTTCCCAATTTATACTCGCCTGCGCGACATCACTTTTACTGATTACCGCAATTCGCCCTTCAAATCCCCACCGTTGCAGCTCATACAATTCGCTTTGTGCGCTGGTCGGTTTGTAAGCGATGTCAGGTGTTGTCGATAACATTGAACACGCTGGCAAAAATAACACGCTGACTAACAAAAGAGCTTTTTTCACGCGTGACTACTCCAAAAAGCGTTTTTTAAAATCTAACAAATCCGCATCATCGGGCGCAACTTTTAAGGCTTCATCGAATAATTTTTGCGCGTCTTCTTTTTTATTCATTGTCCAAAGCACTTCGCACAAATGCGCGGCAATTTCACCACTATTTTGCTTTTCATAAGCGGCTTGCAGATATTTCGCCGCTTGCGAATAATTTCCCAGCTTAAATTGTAACCAACCAAAACTATCCATAATCGCAGGTTCATTGGGCTGTAATTTAATCGCTCGTTGAAGATATTTTTCAGCTTCATGATAACGTTTATCATCGCTTAACAGCGTATAACCCAACGCATTCAAGGCTTCCGCGTTATTAGCCTCTTTCGCCAAAATCTTTTTTAAATCCAATTCCATCACGTCCAATTTACCTAAATGTTCCGCCACCAGCGCACGGGTATAAAGTAAATCTTTTTCGTCTGGCAACTGCAACAACGTTTCACTTAATAAACTAAACGCTTTCTCTGCTTGATTTTGCTGATTGTATAAACTTGCTTGCATCAACACGAAACGCAATTTTTGTGCGGGAAATTTTTTTACTAATTTTTCTAAACGCGCATCAATGTCAGCATATTTCCTATCTTTGGCGAGCAAGTTAATTGCCGAAACACCTGCATCTAATTCAAAACCACCCTCTTTCACTTTGTCGAATAACGCAATTGCCGCCGTTATGTTATTACGTTTTTCTTCGAGTTTTCCAAGGTAAAAATTCGCTTGTGAATTCCATTCTGGTTGTTCGGCAAGTGTTTTTAGAATCGTTTCTGCATTTGCGTCCCGATTAAGTTGTAAATTGATTAACGCCAACGCAATGTAATTTTCACCATCTTTGGGAATTTGCGTAATCAACGATTGATAAAGTTCAGCAGCGGCTTCGTATTTAGTCGTTTTAATCAGTGTTTGAGCCAGTAACTTTTTAAAAGCAGGATTATTCGGGTGTTTCAAAATTGCCGCATTCAACAACGTTTTCGCCCGTGCTAAATCATTCGCCATAACGGCTAATTGCGATTGAATCACTAACGGATGTTCCCAATCAGGTTGCAACGCCAATGTTTGCTCAATTTTCTTTTCAGCTTGCGTGTTATTTTTCATTTGCATCGCCAACAACGATTGCACGAAATAAATGACAGGTTTGTTGCTAGTTGTTTTCGTAGATAAGGTTTCGAGCGTGTCATAAACGAACTTTTCTTTGCCTTCTTTTTGCAAAATACTGCTCAGTTCGAGTAGCGCATTTTCAAAATTTTCAGGTTCCGCACTCAACAAGGCATTTAATTCTTTTACCGCCGCTTTTTTGTCGTTGCCACGCAAGGCATTTAACGCCGCGACTTTTTTAGCGGTGACACTTTTCGGTTCTTGATTCATCCATGCCGAAACAGCATCTGTTGTTTTGCGCGAATCCTTAATTTGTAACGCCATTTTTGCGGCTTGTTCAGCAAATTTTGGATCTTTTACTCGCTTCGTTAATTCCATATATGCTTCATACGCCAAACCATATTGTTGACGTTGCGTCGCTAGCTCTGCCGCCAACAATAAATACATCACATCAGGATCAATCGCAGTTTTCGCTTCAATGGGCGGTAATTCTGATTTTTCAGGTTTGGCTTCGACAGCGTTCTCAGCAGGTGCAACCGTTTCAGGTGCAACGGCCTCAGTAGGTGAAAGTTTTTCGGTTTCGACGGCACAACTGCCTAATAAAATAACGCTGACAATAGATAAAAGTGGGAGCTTTAACACGCTTGTTCCTAGTTCGTGACGGAAGGTGAATTTGCTTAATAGCGTAGCAGAAAATGTACCTAAATTAGAACGATGATTTATTATCAGTTGGATAACATCGCCAGATTTCTTAGAATAGCGATAATCATTAAAGTTTGTATTCACATCTAAATTCCCTTATTCAATGACATTTCTTGCCCTCGGCATCAATTACACCACCGCCCCCGTTGCGATTCGTGAACGGCTATCATTTCCCGCAGAAATCTTGCAACAAGCATTGCATGAACTTGTCAGTGTGCGGGGAATCAGCGAAGCGGTGATTTTATCAACGTGTAACCGCACAGAGTTTTACTGTATTACGCAATCGGATAATCAAAATTTGTTGATTGATTGGATTGCT
>CANKON010000199.1 GCA_947484105.1 Methylococcaceae bacterium
CACCAGCATGACGGCAAAAAATCGCCACACGTCAATGTGTTCAATACGTTTAACTGACATAAATACTCATTTTTTAAATCGTAACATCGTTAATTTCTAACTGTTGAATTTTGGCGCGAGCGTAATCGAGCAACGCTTTGGTTATCGTGGCATCTGCGCCCTGCCCTTGTAACGCCTGAATCCGCTGCACATAATCACTCAATAAAATGTTCGCACCGCGTTCAGGTTGCTGCAATTGAGCCACACAAAATCCGCGCCACGTTTGCCATTCTTCGCCCGTCAGCGTGTTCGGAAAATTTCTCGCACGATACCGAAATAACATTTCTGGCAAACGCGCATCTTCATAACGAAGCGGAAAAGTCGCCAATTGTTCGGGCGCAGTATGGCGAATTTGCGTCATCGCTTTTTTATCAACCGCCGAAAAAAATCCACCGCTATAAAGTGCTAAATCGACATCAGCAGGCGTTTGAGAATTTTCGTAAGGTGAATTAAAAACGGCTGAAATTTTAGTTGTAAAAAGTGGTGAAAAATTTTGCGCTAACAACTCGCCGTTTTTCAAACACATTTCAACATCAATCCTTAAACGTTTTGCATCTTCAGTGCGTAAAACCGACATTGGCGCAAGTACAGGACATTTATTGATATGCACTGTTTTTAACGGAATTCGCGCCACATTTTCAGGTAAATCTTCCGTCGTGATAAATAAACGTTGTTTGATTTCTTCGGCGGATAATTCGAGCAACGGCGCAGGATTCACACTTAAATCAACAACCACAATTTCATTTGCATTCATCGGGTGCACACACAACGGCATCACAATCGCTAAACAATTTTGCGTGGCGGGATACATTCCCGAAACATGAATCAACGGTGTTCCACTTTCCACATTTAATAATTTCAATGCTTGCGTTTTGGTTCGATGTTCAAACAAAAATTGGAATAATCGCGGCTGTGCTTGTTTTAATAAATACGCTAATGAAAGCAACGCATAAACGTCAGCAAGTGCATCGTGAGCATTGCCATGCGGAATGTGATTCGCAACGGTGAGCTGGTCTAATTTAAAAATTGGTTTGCGTTCATCGTCATAAACCCAGTTAAAACCGCCAGGACGCAACGCTTGTGCAGCACGAAAAACATCAAGCAAATCCCAACGCGAATTGCCATTTTTCCATTCGCGTTCATACGCATCGTAAAAATTTCGATAAAAACTGTGGCGCGTCATTTCGTCATCAAAACGAATTGAGTTGTAACCCAAAACGCAAGTATTTGGTTGTAAAAATTGCTGATGAATTTGACGTATAAATTCAGCTTCAATCACGCCTTTTTCATTTGCGAATTGTGGCGTAATTTTAGTAATTAAACACGCTTCAGGATGTGGCAACGTGTCCAAACTCAATTTACAAAAAATTGAAATTGGTTCGTCAATAATGTTGAAATTCAAATCGGTTCGCACGCCTGCAAATTGCAACGGACGGTCTTTTTGCGGATTTGTCCCCGTGGTTTCGTAGTCGTACCAAAAAAGCGAATCGGTCATAAATTATCAATCAAACGTGTTTTACCGAGTTTTGCAGCGGCTAAAATAATTAAATTTCCGTCATTTTCAGTCGCAAATTTCAAATCAGAACGTCGCGCAACCTTAAAATAATCGACGATAAATTCCGTGTTTTCTAATTCTGAAATGGCAATTTTTTCTATTTCAAAAATGGTTTTTGTTGAAAGATTTTCACGCGCTTTTTGCAATGTTTTATAAAGTTGTGGCGCGATTTCTCGTTCACTTTCAGTCAAATAACCATTCCGCGAACTCATTGCTAAACCGTCAGATTCTCGAACCGTCGGCACGCCAATCAATTCAACAGGCAAATGTAAATCTCGCACCATCGTTTGAATCACTGCGAATTGCTGAAAATCTTTCAAACCAAATAACGCCACGTCTGGCTGAACGATGTTGAATAATTTACAAACCACAGTTGCCACGCCATCAAAATGCCCTGCTCTTGACGCGCCGCAAAAATTTTGTGAAATTTCTGAAACGCTCACGGTTGTTTGTGCAGTTGGAGAATAAATCGTTTCGATGCTGGGTAAAAAAACGGCATCGCAATTTTCATTTTCAAGTAATTCACAATCTCGTATTTCGGTTCGTGGATAGGTTGAAAAATCTTCATTGATGCCAAATTGCGTGGGATTTACAAAAATACTGACAATCACTTTATCGGCGTGTTTTTTCGCTTGGCGAACAAGTTGCAAATGCCCCGCGTGTAAATTACCCATTGTTGGCACAAACGCCACGTGCGAATTTTCTTTTCGCCACGCACGGACTTCTGAAATAGTTGTAAAAATTTGCATGAGTTAAAAACTGTGTTCGTCGGTGGGAAATTCGCCATTTTTGACAGCGGCGGAATAATTTTTTAACGCAGATTCAATCGAATTTGTATCAGCGAGAAAATTTTTTGAAAATCGGGGGCGTTTGCCTGCGCTAATTCCCAACATGTCGTAGACAACCAAAACCTGCCCGTCGCAAAATTTTCCTGCGCCAATTCCAATCACGGGAATCGTTAGTTTTTCGGTAATTTGTTTTGCTAAATCAGCAGGGACGCATTCTAAAATTAACATGGTTGCCCCTGCATTTTGAATCGCTAACGCATCAGAAAGTAATTTTTCAGCGGTTTCTGCTAATTTACCTTGCACTTTGTAACCACCGAGTTGATGAATAAATTGCGGTAATAATCCCAAATGACCGCAAATTGAAATGCCTTGCGCGACTAAAAATTCAATAATTTCAATTTTCGTGCCTTCTAATTTCACCATTTGTGCGCCGCCGTCTTGAATCAAACGCGCGGCATTTTTCGCCGCCATTTCAGGCGTGGCGTAAGTCATAAACGGTAAATCTGCAATCACTAACGCGCGTTTACAGGTTTTTGTGACGCAGCGTGTGTGATAAATCATGTCGTCGATTTTGACAGGCAACGTCGTCGAATTTCCTTGAATCACCATTCCGAGCGAATCGCCCACTAAAATTACATCGATTTCAGCGGTATCCATTAACGCGCTGAAACTGGCATCGTAAGCGGTTAAACACGCGATTTTTTCGCCGCGTTGTTTCATGGCGAGCAAATCCAAATGGGTAAGCGGCTTCGTCGGATTCGACGTTAAATAACTAGATGACATCTGACAAACGCTCTAAACCATTCAACGGACAACACGCGACTAACTCTGTGAGTTTGCCGTATTTGGGAATCACTAAATCGGGCGCAATTTCAAACAAGGGATACAACACAAATGCCCGTTCGCTTATGCCGTAATGTGGCACAACTAAATTAGGTAAGTCCAAAATTTCGTCGCCAAACAACAAAATATCAATATCCAACGTGCGTGCGCCCCAGCGTTCTGTGCGAATCCGCCCATGTTCATTTTCAATTCGTTGCGTCGTGGCGAGCAATTCCAGCGGCGACAAATTCGTTTCAATTGCCATAACCGCATTGACGTAATCGGGTTGATTTTGCGACCCCATCGGCGGACTGCGATATAAACTCGAAAACGCCACTCCTGAAATTCCGTTTACGCTTGAAATCGCAAACCGCGCGGCGCGTAATTGCTCAATCGGTGTGTCTAAATTACTGCCAAA